>CALBWZ010000129.1 GCA_937893415.1 uncultured Comamonadaceae bacterium
CCAGGGCGCTCGCACATGACGCACCACCAGTGACTTTAACAACGGCAGGTGGCCATGGAAAAAATGCCCCACTTCGGGCACCACGGTTACCGGTAAGCGTTGTGGCCTGGCCCAGTCCATGGCCGCGCTAAGCGGCACGGTGTCATCGGCCTCTCCGTGCACCACCAGCACCCGCTCAAACCAATCGGTCGGCACGGCGGGTACGTCAAACCGGCTTGCAGCTACGCCAACCAGCAAAGCATGTTGGACGTCTCGACCCTGCGCATGGCATGTGGCTAACGCAGCGGCGGCAACAAAACCACCAAAAGAGAACCCTGCCAAACACAGCGGCCCTGTGCAGGCCAAGGCTTGAATCACAGCCAACATATCGCCTTGCTCGCCAACGCCATTGTCATGCACCCCATCGCTTTTTTCTACGCCACGAAAGTTAAACCGCACCGTCGCCCAGCCTTGCTGCAAAAAGGCCCTGGCCAAGGTTTGCACCACTTTGTTGTGCATGGTGCCGCCAAATAAAGGATGCGGGTGAGCAATCACCACCTGGCCTACGGCTTGCCCACTTCGAACAACTGGCCGGTCGCGCGCCACCTCCAGCAAGCCGGTGGGCCCTGCGATGTGCACATACTCAGTTTGAGTGTTCATCGGCCAACGTCGTCAGGCAACTGCAAGCGCTTTACCACCTGCCCACCGATCAAGTGGGATTCAACAATTTCATCAATGTCACCGTCATCGACGAAGGTGTACCAAACGCCCTCTGGGTACACCACAGCCACCGGACCACCAGCGCAACGGTCTAGACAACCCGACTTGTTGACACGGACTTGACCTTTGCCGTTTAAACCCTTGTCTTTAACCAGCGCTTTGCAACGGTCAAAGCCTTGCTGTGCAGGCAACGCGGCGCAGCAGGCATCGCCACTTGAGCGGTGATTCAGACAAAAAAAGATATGCCGCTTGTAATAGGGCTCGTCCGCTGCACCAGATGACGTGTCGGGGGTTGTAGGTTCACTCATAGGTTAATTGTAAAGAAGGGGTCGTTGAGTCAGGAAAGTGGGTGCGGCGAAGTCATGGTGTGAAGCGACAGTTAGGTCTTGCGAAACATTCGCATGCTGGCATAGCTCAACACAGCGAACGGCCACAACCAACCAAGCCACTGGGATGCGCCATGAAAACGAATAAATTGTCCGGCTTCCCAAATTTGTAACGACTGGTCTAGATAGGCACTTGGCCCGCTGGTGTTAAGCAACCACAGTGTGATTACCAAAACCACGACCACCAAGCGCATCAGAACCACACGCGCCAAGCGGCGAGCAAACCAAGACACACCCAGCACCAGCATCAAGGCCAGCCACATGTTGGGCCGCCACCAGTCCAGCGCATGCCCCGGTCCATACGTCAAGGCTGCAGACACTATACCTACCGTTGCGGCAGTCAGCCACACCGTGACCAAGCCCCACAAACGCACATTGGCACCTCGCCCAGCGGCGCAAGCCAACAAACTAGGCGCCAACACCGACATACCCATTACCAAAGACTCTTGTAGGCCCGTCATGGCCACCAGCTCTGCGCTAGACCACGCATGAATGGCTGCCATCGGCTCGAACAGCCAAGCTGGGGCTTGCCAGTCGCCCACATTGACCAACCCAAATCGCACACGCACCTGCCCCAAGCCAAAAGGCACCGAGCTCGGGTACAGCGCCGCAACAGGCCACAAAGCGAGCAACACTATGTCTAGCTTTGCGCCAGACGCCAGCCACGTGCGCCGCCACCTGTCCCAGCGCGCTATCCATTCGGCTTGCACGGCGAGTGCGGCCACGGCGCTGCCCACCAAACCACCAAACGAGTTCAACGCCCAATCCACGTTGGAAGGAATGCGCCTGGGCAAGTAAGACTGCCCCCACTCCAGCGCCAGCGACAAGCAACTGCACAACAAGAAGCCCAACAACAAGGTGCTGGTGCGTGATCTCGTGCGCCTGGCTGCCACCACAATTAAAAAGCCCAACGGGGCATAACCAACCGCGTTGGTTGATACGTCAAACCAAGTCCAATAGGTCGGCCATGGCGACGTGAGAATTTCAATCAGGTTGAGCCCAGCGCCAGACCAGCCTACAAATGGGTACAACGAGGCATAGGTAATCAGTGCGGCAAACGCCCAGGCCAGCACCACAGCCATCGACTGCGTCTGCGCAACAGTTGTAACTATGGACTTGCTCATAGAACTTTTCGCCACCAAACACATTGTCTAGGCCACATGGGGTTTACGCACAGCTCGGGCTCAAACTCACCATAAATTAATACGGTTTAACGACCACCAACACCACTGCGACCAGCAGTAGCACAACCGGCACCTCGTTAAACCAGCGGAACCACACGTGGCCGCGGGTAACCGTACCAGCGGCAAACTTGCGCAGCAACCTGCCGCAAGCATGGTGGTAGCCCAACACCAGCACCACAATGAGCAGTTTTGCGTGCATCCAGCCGCTGCCTGGACCGGAGCCAATACCGTAATATAGCCACAACACAAGGCCAAACGCCAAGGCTGGAATCGCCAGCACAGTGGTGAAACGCATTAATTTATGCGCCATGAGCAACAAACGGTCGCGCTCTGCGTCGCTGCCAGCAGGAACCATGGCGAGATTGACAAAAATTCGCGGCAGGTAAAACAAACCCGCAAACCAGCTGGTCACGAAGACGATGTGAAGTGATTTAATCCAAAGCATGAAGCAAGTGTATGGCTTGATGCAAATAGTATGTCAGCCACTTGAGGAATAAACAGGCAAAAAAAAGCCCAGGCATTGCCGGGCTAGAAAGCCTATTAGCTGTCACACATCAAGGCTCCCGCTCAGGGAGGTAAAGCGGGGAGCGCCGTCTCTCAACAACGCACCTGTGCATACTACCGCCCAGACCCAACGTATCCGTCCTTGGCGCGAGCAAAGCGTCCAAAAAAGGGGAAATACCTAGATGGCGCTGTTGTCTGTAGCCAACAACACATAGCCCGCATGTGTGTCGCGTACAACTAAAGAAAACACATTAAAGTTTGTCAAAATAGCGTTTATGAACACACACACCACCAGCGTCTACCCCGCCAACCGCCCACGCCGCTTGCGCCGCGATGCATTCACCCGTCGCTTGGTGCGCGAGCACAGTTTGAGCGTTGACGATTTAATTTATCCCGTGTTTGTTTTAGAGGGCTCGGGCAGGCGTGAGGCCGTGTTATCCATGCCTGGCGTAGAGCGCTTGAGCCTAGACTTGCTGCTGGAAGTGGCACAAGACTGTGTTGACCTAGGCATACCGCTCATGGCTTTGTTCCCGGTGGTGGACCCCTCTCGCAAAACGCCCAACGGCGACGAGGCGTTCAACCCTGATGGTCTGATTCCTCATGTGCTGCGCACACTCAAAGCCACATTCCCTCAGCTCGGCCTCATGACCGATGTGGCCTTAGACCCCTATACCAGCCACGGTCAAGACGGGGTACTGGACGAGCACAACTACATCATCAACGATGCCACGGTTGAAATATTGGTCCTGCAAGCCTTAGCCCAAGCTGATGCGGGCGTCGACATCGTCGCCCCCAGCGACATGATGGACGGTCGCATTGCAGCCATACGCGCAGCCCTCGAAGACAACGGCCACATTCACACCCGCATCATGGCTTACAGCGCCAAATACGCATCAGCGTTTTACGGCCCGTTTAGAGATGCCGTTGGCTCGGCTGCCAACTTAGGGAAGGCTGACAAGAAGTCCTACCAAATGGACCCCGGCAACACCGACGAAGCGCTCAGGGAAGTGGCCTTGGACATCAATGAGGGTGCCGATATGGTGATGGTCAAACCCGGCATGCCATACCTTGATGTGGTGCGCCGCGTCAAAGATGAGTTTGCAGTGCCCACCTTTGCCTATCAGGTGAGTGGTGAGTACGCCATGATCAAGGCTGCCGCATCAAACGGATGGCTTGAGCACGATGCCGTCATGATGGAAGCACTGCTGGCTTTTAAACGCGCTGGCGCCGACGGCATACTGACCTATTTCGCACGCGATGCCGCGCGCTTGCTGCGCGACTCACGCTATTAACACGGGCTCTTACATGCACACCAACCCCGCAACCACCTCAACAGCCTCCCCAAAAGTGATGCTCATAACAGGCGGCGGGCGGGGCATTGGCGCTGCCACGGCCAAACTTGCAGCGGTCCACGGCTACGCGGTTGTGATCAACTACCACAGCCAACACGCGCCCGCCCAACAAGTTGTCCAAGACATCAAGCAAGCAGGCGGACAAGCCATGTGCGTCCAAGCGGATGTGAGCACCGACGTTGGCGTTTTGGCTTTGTTTGCCACCGTTGACCAGCATTTTGGCCGCCTTGATGTGTTGGTGAATAACGCCGGCGTGGTGGACAAGACAGCACGCGTTCAAGACATGAGCGAGGCGCGCTTGTTGCGCATGTTTGCCACCAACACCATCAGCGCGTTTTTGTGCTGCCGCGAGGCTGTTAAACGCATGAGCACCGCCTTGGGGAAAGACGGCGGCGCGATTGTGAACGTTTCAAGCGCAGCCTCCAGACTGGGCAGCGCCAACCAATATGTCGACTATGCCGCCAGCAAAGGTGCCATGGATGTGCTGACCCATGGGTTGGCGCAAGAGGTTGCACCGTTTGGTATACGCGTTAATGCCGTCCGTCCCGGCTTGATAGACACAGACATTCACGCCTCGGGCGGCGTGCCCAACCGGGTCAACGACCTGGCTGCTGGCGTGCCTATGGGACGGGGCGGCAGCGCTGAAGAGGTGGCCCAAGCGATCGTATGGCTGGCTTCTGACCAGGCCAGCTACACGACCATGTCACTGGTTGATGTATCAGGCGGGCGGTAGGCCCTTACAAGACGCATGCGTGGCCGCTGTCTGGCGAGTAGCCCCATTTGTCGTTGACAATGGGCGCATGGACTTCAAGCCGCTCATCACCCTCATCGCCATCGTTAACCCCTTGGCAATCGTGCCATTTTTCATGCATTACACGCAGGGGTTTAACCGCACGCAAATTAGGCGAACCATACAAGTTGCCGCGCTCAGCTCGTTTGCTGTCATAGCCATTTGCGCTTTGTTCGGCTTGGCCATACTGGCATTTTTTGGCATCTCGCTGGCCAGCTTTCAGGTCGGCGGTGGTTTGCTCATGCTGACGTCCGCGCTCTCCATGATCAATGCGCGGGCAGCCGAAGCCGCAGCCCACGATGAAGACGTCGACAACATTGATGGCAGCGCTGTTGCCCCTGTTGACCACAGCCAGCACTCCGTTGCCGTTGTGCCCCTCACCATTCCGCTGCTCACAGGCCCTGCCACGATGTCTACCGTGGTGATTTATGCTGACCAAGCCCAGACCTTTTGGCAGCATGCCGCGCTGTTGGGCTACGGCGTTGTGGTTGCTGTTTTAACCTTTGCCTGTTTTTCTACTGCCCCGGCGATTTCGCGTGTACTTGGCAAGACAGGTATCAACGTCATGACCCGTTTGATGGGTTTGATACTGGCGGCCCTGTCGGTTGAGGTCATTGCCAAAGGTCTACAACAACTCTTTCCCGTGCTGGCGGGCTGAACGTTTTATTGAACATACTGGGCATTTGCAACATGGCTAAAGACAAGAGTGTGTACGTTTGCAACGAGTGCGGCGGCACCAACAGCAAATGGCTGGGCAAGTGCCCAGATTGCAACGCTTGGAACAGCTTGCAAGAATCCGTTGTAGAGACTGGCAACAGCGGCAGCAACAAGAACCGCTTTCAAGGCCTAGCGGCTCCCCAGCCTGTGGCCAACCTGGCCGACATCAAGGCCAGCGACTTTGCCCGCCTACCCACGCAAGTTGATGAGTTAGACCGCGTATTGGGTGGTGGCTTGGTGGACGGGGGCGTCGTGCTGATTGGCGGCGACCCAGGCATTGGCAAGTCCACATTGTTGTTGCAAGCCCTGCACACCCTGAGTTTGCAAGCGCCGACACTGTATGTCAGTGGCGAAGAGTCAGGCGCGCAAGTTGCCATGCGTGCGCGCCGTCTAGGACTGGACAACACCCAAGTGAGGGTACTGGCTGAAATATCGCTGGAACGCATCATCGCCACCATCGCAGCTGAAAAGCCACGCGTGTGCGTCATTGACTCCATACAAACCGTCTACTCAGAAGCGCTCACCTCAGCGCCTGGCTCTGTGGCTCAGGTACGCGAGTGTGCCGCGCACCTCACGCGTTTGGCCAAGGCCACAGGCGTTGCTATTATTTTGGTTGGGCACGTTACCAAGGAGGGTACCTTGGCTGGCCCTCGCGTACTTGAGCACATGGTAGACACCGTGTTGTACTTTGAAGGTGATACGCACTCCAGCTTTCGCCTGATTCGCGCCATCAAAAACCGTTTTGGCGCAGTCAACGAAATTGGCGTATTTGCCATGACGGAGCGAGGCCTAAAAGGTGTGGCCAACCCCAGTGCCATCTTTTTAAACCAACACCCGCAACCAGTGCCAGGCTCTTGCGTGCTCGTGACCTTAGAAGGCAGCCGTCCCATGTTGGTAGAAATTCAGGCCTTGGTCGACAGCGGCGGACCAAGCCCCAGGCGCTTGAGCGTGGGCCTTGACCGCGACAGATTGGCCATGTTGCTGGCTGTGTCGCATCGCCACGCAGGCGTGTCCTGCGCTGATCAAGACGTGTTTGTGAATGCCGTAGGCGGTGTCCGCATCAGTGAGCCCGCCGCCGACTTGGCCGTGCTGCTGGCCATACAGAGCAGCTTGCGAGCCAAGCCGCTGCCCAAGGGATTTGTAGCTTTTGGTGAAGTGGGTTTGGCAGGTGAAATCCGCCCCGCCCCACGCGGCCAAGAACGCCTGCGCGAGGCCGCTAAACTCGGCTTCGAGCTGGCTATTGTGCCCAAATCAAACGCCCCTAAAAAAGACGACCCAGCTTTTAAAGGCCTTACCATTCATGCAGTGGACCGAGTCGAAGAGGCGCTGAGTTGGGTTCGAAGCTTGTAGAAGCCTTACCCCGTCACGAACAACGCCGTCCTGCGCCATCGACGTTTGTTCCAACTACCATTGCAAGACCGATACACTTGGTTGACTCATGACTACCAAAGATATTGCCCCACCTCAACACATAGCTTTCATCATGGATGGCAATGGGCGCTGGGCAAAAGACCGCTTGCTGCCACGTGTTGCAGGACACGCCAAAGGTGCAGCGCAGGTGCGCCAGCTCATTAAAAACTGCGCCAGACGCGGGATTGGCT
>CALBWZ010000130.1 GCA_937893415.1 uncultured Comamonadaceae bacterium
AGCCGCTGGTAATCTATCAAAAAGATATGTATAACAACGTGGGACGCAAGCTCATATGGTGAGCCTGTGTGTCCATAGAGTTGAGCTCGCCTCCCATAACAAGGAAAGCCGTAGCGGCTGGCCCTGGAGAAAACTGCATGAGTGAAACTGTTCGCCTTTACAAATACCGGACCCTTCTATCGGGCAATCGCTGCGTGACCAAAGAGCGTCTGATTAGCGAGGTGGAGGTGTCTGAGGCGACTTTTAAACGCGATATTGCCAAGCTGCGAGACCAGTTTGGCGTACCCATTGTGTTTGACCGTGACCGCAAGGGCTACGTGATTGTGGAGTCTGGCGAGGTGCGTGAGTTACCAGGCGTTTGGTTTAGCCAGCAAGAGCTCTTGGCACTGGCCACTATCCAAGAAATGATTGAGCAGCTTGAGCCAACAATGCTGGGGCCACAGTTGGAGCCGTTGGGCGTGAAGCTGAACCAGGTGATGAAAAAACAAGGCATTGAGGCGGCAGAGATGAGTCGGCGCATCAAGTTGCTGTACGTAGGCAAGCGACCCATTGACACCAAAATATTTGAAGTGGTTTCAAGGGCAACATTCGAGCGTTGCCAGATAGAGTTTGATCACTTCAATCGCAACACGTCCGATACGATTCGCCGGGCAGTGTCCCCCATTGAGATCGTTCTGTACAGGGGTAACTGGTATCTGAACGCATGGTGCCATTTGCGCAACGGCCTGCGTCGGTTCTCTATTGATGCCATCGAAGACGTCACGCGCTTGACCGCCCCAGCGATGGATGTTTCAGAAGAGGAGGTCGCTGCCGTTCTTGGCTTGGGCTACGGAATTTTCTCGGGTAACACGGTTAAGACGGCTGTGTTGCAGTTCTCAAGAGACAGGGCACGGTGGGTACAAAACGAGGTTTGGCACCCTGATCAAGTGGGCACACTGAAGCGCGATGGGTCTTACCGGCTAGAGCTGCCTTACTCAGATGAGCGTGAGCTACTGGCGGATCTGATGAAGTACGGGCATACCGTTGAGGTAATTGGCCCAGCAAGTTTGCGTGCGTCCATCAAGCGGGCATTTCAAGGTGCTTTGGGTCTGTACAGCTAGGACATCGTGATGGCGCAAACAATCTATTACCTCCCGGGACACGGTGGCCGTCTGGATATGGGACTTGGTCCCGCAATCAGTGCGCGAGGGTTTGACCTGACTGGGCGAGAGACGCGCGGTGAGTTCAATGACCTCAGCTTTTCGGACCAGGTGAGTACGGTCATGGACGACTTGCAGGGGCACTTTTGGCATGCAGATGCGGCGGTGATTGGCAATTCATTTGGTGCCTACCTCTTCTTGCATGCGCAGTCGCACTTGCCGTCGTTTCCTGGACGCGTGTTGCTGCTGTCTCCAATCGTTGGAGGCTTCGCAGATGAGGCAACAGGCCGTCATTTTTCGCCGCCTCAACCTGAGCGCTTGAAGAAGGCCTCGACGCAGGGGCGGTTTAATGCGCCAAGGCTATGCGTCATACATGTCGGCGAGCAAGATT
>CALBWZ010000131.1 GCA_937893415.1 uncultured Comamonadaceae bacterium
CCTCACCCAAGCCCAACTCGTAAAATTCTGAGAGTTGAACACCAGACTGCATACCTTCCGCTTTGTTGGCAACCAGCAATGTGGGTTTGCCCATCCGACGAAGCAGTTTGGCAATGTCGAAGTCTTGTGCACTGATACCTTCACGCGCATCGACCACAAAAATAACCACGTCTGACTCGGCAATGGCCTGTAGGGTTTGTTTGGCCATTTCTTTCACGATGCCTGTATCGACAGTTGGCTCAAAGCCACCTGTGTCTATACAAATATACTCACGGCCATCTTGTTTGCCGGTACCGTAGTGACGGTCACGCGTCAATCCTGCGTAATCGGCCACAATTGCGTCACGCGACTTGGTCAAACGGTTAAACAGTGTAGATTTGCCAACATTTGGCCGCCCTACAAGCGCAATTACAGGTTTCATTCAGGACGCCAAGCAAACACGCCACCTTTGGCGGTGATAGCAATTAAAGTGCCGTTTACCAATAAAGGAGCGCCAACAATAGCGGATCCGTCGGTTGGCAGCCGGGCCATTACTGAGCCATTGTCACGAGACAGCCAGTGCATATAGCCCTGTGAATCGCCCACAACCAATGTTTTTCCCAACGCCAAAGGCGTTGTTAAACCCCTGTGTAATAACATCGCGCGAGTCCATAATTCGACCCCTGTGGCCGTTGTCCATGCGGTAATACGACCGACACTGTCGGTGCTGTACACAGCTTGCGCGTCGCCACTGACGCCATTGGCGCCGTCCGAAGCGACAGACCACAGGCGCGTGCGGGAGTTGATATCTACGCAGCTGACTGATGCCTGAAAAGCACGGGCGCAAACGACAGAGCCGATAACAGCAGGCTCGGCCACAAGATCAACCAAACGCTCAATTTCATCAGCGCCCCGAGGCTGGGCCAAGGAAATATCCCAAGCAGCTTGGCCGTTGTCTGGATTCATAGCGACCAGACGCTCGCCTACTCCAACCATCAAGGCATTGCCCACAGCGGTTAACAATCCAGGATGGGCCAATACCAGAGGTTCGCCCGAATAACGTTGTGTCCACAATTCAGCACCATTGCTGGCGTCAAAAGCGCTAACACGTTGGTCGGCTAACAGCACAAACACACGTCCACCTGCAACCAAAGGCTGGGTGTAAGACCTAGCGGGCAGTTGGGCACGCCACAGCAGTTGTTCACCAGACACAGCAACCAGCTGGTTGCTTGCGGTCACGATGGCAACGACTGCACCGTCAAAACCCGCACCGGCAACCACCTCGTCTTGCACATTGGACTGAGACAGCAATGTGCCGTTAGCAGCGTCAATAATTTGAACGCTGCCATCATCGGTCACAACTGCCACGCTGGTGGCAGAACCGTGCATGCGCAGGGTGTGACTGACAGGCCCAGACAACTGTGTGCGCCAGACCTGTAACACGTTGACCAACGGGGTAAAACTTTGTAACGCGGCTGGTTTAGGTGGCGCGCTTCCAGCGGCGCAGCCCAATAAAGCCAAACTTACAACAATTTGAGTGCCATGTTTGAGCAAGGTGTTCATGAATTGCATGGGTGGTTTCCTTGTTTCAAAAAATTATTGGGCGAATAAAATGGTTAGACAGAGTGGCTATTCAGGCAAGACATCACTCAGCCAAGTTTTGTACGCTCAAACCGAGGGCATTGAGCTTGACTTCCACCAGCTGACGGTAGGCATTGTCGCCAGCTAAATCAGCCCAAGCGGCTTTGAATTGAACGCCCGCACCAGTTTTATCGCCTTTGGCTAACAAAATATCGCCGCGTCTATCGGCTACCAAGCCTTTAAAGGCGTCTGGCGCTGATTTGTCCAGCTCATCAAGTGCGGACAAAGCCGAAGCCCATTCCTGTGCGTCCATGTGTAACGCTACCAAACGAAGAGCGGCAATAGCCTTTAACCCATCGTCTGACGATTTGGTATTGACGCTTTGCAATGCGACTCGGGCTGCATCTTTGTCGCCTTTAGCCAAGGCTGTTTTTGCCAGCAACAACTGAGCGTGTTGGGTCAGCACTGCGGCAGGCGCTTGCTCAGACATATCAGAAACAACACGTTTGAGTTTGTCTAAGTCATCACTCAAGGCCGCTTTATTGACTTGGTCAAACAACTGGGCTGAAGCTTGACCTTGACGATTTTGCCAAAATTGCCAACCGTTGTAAGACGCATAACTGCCCATAATGGCAATGAGGACCCACGTAATAATATTGCCCCACTGCCGCCAAAACGCTTTGATTTTGTCAAGTTGTTCTTGTTCTTCGGGGTCTAGATGCTGAGTCGCCATAACGGGTAAAAGCCTGCAAGTAAGAAATTTGAAATCTCAACACATAGTTGTTGAGGTTGCAGCGTTTAACAGCCACCAAGCTGTCTATTGTAGGGCTTAGGCAGGAGCATCAAGCCCGAACTTCTTGCCACCAAGTGGCTAGATCAGCAATTTTTACCATGCGTTGTTCTTGAGACACCCGCAGTGACTTGCACGCCACTTGCCCGCTAGCCAGCTCCTCGTCACCCAATATCACCGCCCAAGCCGCACCGCTGCCGTCTGCGCGTTTGAACTGCGACTTCATGCTGCCTTGCCCTTGGGCTGTGGCTGCGTGCATCAGGACGTCAGCGCCGGCTGTGCGCAACGTACGGCATATGCTGGCAGCTTGTCGACCCGATTGAGCACTTGGAACAACGACGTACACATCAGGAACAGGCTGTTCGGGCAGCAAACCCTGCTCTTTAAGAAGCTCTAACAACCGTTCAACGCCAAGCGCCCAACCCACGGCTGGCGCGCCTTTACCGCCAATTTGCTCAATTAAGCCGTCGTATCGGCCACCCGCGCATATGGTGCCTTGCGAACCTAGGTCTTGGGTTACAAACTCAAATACGCTGAGGTTGTAATAGTCCATACCGCGCACCAAGCGAGGGTTGATGGTGTACGCGACGCCAGCGCCATCCAGCAAAGCCCTAAGTCCATTGAAGTGAGCCAAAGATTCAGCGCCTAAGTAGGTCATCAACTGAGGTGCACCGTTTACCACGTCTTGCATAGCTGGGTTCTTGGTGTCCAAAATACGCAATGGGTTGCTGTGCAAACGACGCTTGGCATCGTCGTCCAGCATATCTAGGTGGTCAGACAGGTACTCAATCAAGGCGACCCTGTGGGCTTGGCGTTCAGCGGGTTGACCCAGACTGTTGATTTCCAAAGTTATGCCGCTTAAGCCCAACTGTGCCCACAAGTCACACGCTAAAAAGACCAGCTCTGCATCCACGTCAGGTCCAGCAAATCCAAGAGCTTCAGCGCCGACTTGGTGAAATTGTCGGTAACGACCACGTTGCGGACGCTCGTGCCTAAACATGGGCCCTATGTAGTACAAGCGACGCGGGCCGTCGTACAGCAAGTTGCTTTCGACAGCTGCGCGAACAACGCCAGCAGTAGCCTCGGGGCGAAGTGTCAGGGCTTCGCCGTTTAAGCGGTCTTCGAAAGAGTACATTTCCTTTTCAACAATGTCCGTTACCTCACCCAAGCCCCTCACAAATAGACCAGTAGGTTCAACGATAGGCGTGCGAATATTGCGGTAGGCGTAGCCAGCCATCAGAGTTCGCAGTGTTTGCTCCAACCATTCCCAATGCGCTGACGCAGGTGGAAGGATGTCGTTCATGCCTTTTACAGCAAGTATTTTGTCAGCCATACAGGGTGAGTTGATCTTTAAAAATTAGATGCTTTGTCCGAAGCGTTTGTGCACGTAGTTGTCAACCAAGACCTTGAACTGCGCCGCAATATCGTCTCCTCGCAAGGTCACTGTTTTTTGACCGTCGACATAGACAGGTGCTGCTGGTGCTTCTCCAGTACCGGGCAAACTGATGCCAATGTCGGCATGCTTGCTTTCGCCCGGGCCGTTCACAATACAGCCCATTACAGCGACCTTCATGGTTTCGACCCCCGGGTAGATCTTGCTCCATTGCGCCATGGCGCCACGCATGTAGTCGTCTATTTGTTTGGTCAATTCTTGAAAGGTGGTGCTGGTGGTGCGTCCGCAACCAGGGCAAGCCGTAACGCTTGGGACAAATGCACGCAGACCTAAGGACTGCAAAATCTCCAATGCCACCACAACCTCTTGGGTTCTGACTTCACCTGGGGCGGGTGTCAAAGAGACGCGAATGGTATCGCCAATACCTTGCTGCAACAAAATGGCCAAGGCCGTGCTGGAAGCCACTGTGCCTTTGGTGCCCATACCAGCTTCGGTCAGGCCTAAATGCAAGGGGTAGTTACAACGTCTGGCCAACTCTTGGTACACAGTCACAAGGTCTTGCACACCACTGACCTTGCAAGACAGCAATATTTGCTCGGGCCGCATGCCAAGATCGCGAGCCTGCTGGGCAGAGTCTAGCGCTGATGTGATAAGCGCCTCAACCATGACCTGGCGTGCCTCCCAAGGCCTCGCGCGCAATGTATTTGCGTCCATCATGGAGGCCAGTAAATCTTGGTCAAGACTGCCCCAATTGACGCCAATACGAACCGGCTTGTCCCAGCGCATAGCCGCTTCAATCATTTGGGCAAACTGCTTGTCGCCCTTCTCACCCCGGCCTACATTGCCTGGATTAATTCGGTATTTGGACAGGGCTTGCGCACAGTCAGGGTTGTCGATGAGCAGCTTGTGACCGTTGTAGTGGAAGTCACCCACCAGGGGCGTTGGTATACCCATGCGATCGAGTTGCTCACGAATGTGAGGTACAGCCTTGGCCGCTTCGTCATTGTTGACAGTGATGCGCACCACTTCAGAGCCCGCCATGGCCAACTCTTTAACTTGTATAGCGGTTCCAATGACATCGACAGTGTCGGTGTTGGTCATGGACTGAACCCGCACGGGCGCATCGCCTCCAACGGTCACAACATGGTCGCCCCAAACCACTCGGGCTTGCAATGTGTTGTGCCTGCGGGGCTCAAAAAGAGCCACTGGCTGATCAGATGTATGCGATGCAGATGTGCTCATGACGACAGCCGTTGCCTCGAAAAAGAAAAGTTAGCGTATGTCAAAGCGTGCAACATTGCCTTTGGCATTGCCCGCCACATCGACCAATGTGCCGCGTGAATGTACGACTATGCCTGCCGCATTACCAATAACAACAGACATTACGGACGGTTGGTCTAAAACGACGTAGTCACCTGCGGCCAACGTGTTGGTGAACACAGGGTCGCCCTGTGTATTGGCCACCTCAACCCACGACTCGCTCGAGGCTTGGATAACGAGCAGGTGCTTGGCAATCTCTGATCTGGTCAAGGGGGTGGTGCTTTGCTGAACAACCCTGGCTTGAGTTGCTTTGAGCGAAGCCGCTGCTGCGTCAGAGACCTGCGAATCTGACGCTGCTTCGACTGCATTGCTAGCAGGTGCAGAATCCAAGTCGTTGGCTACAGCAGCCACGGCCGCAGCCCCACTGTCAGTTTGAACGTCGGTATCAACCATAACGGGCGGATCCGCCGCAGCGACACCGTCGCCAAGTGATCGGATAACAGGCTGCGCCAGCACATTGGATGAGCCTTGTGCGGTGGCACGTTTGCTAGCCGACGTTTGTGTTTGTTCAATGGCCAGCCACAGACCGATACCTGCAATCGCCAACACCAAGATGGCCCACAGCACGCCAGCGCCTTCGCGCTTGGCGGGCGGCAAAGCAGTAGCTGCGCCAGGCGCACCATCATTGATGCTGGGCAACGATTTTTGGGTGCCTACATGCAACTTGGGCCACGCTGCCAAGATTGGAATGGGGTCAATGCGCAGATGGCGACATACGCTGGCGGCCAAGGCCCTGGAGAATGTTAAGTCAGCGCCTTGGTTCAGCTCGCCAGCCTCCAATGCCTCAAGCTTGCGCACTGGTACCTTTAGAACGGCAGCCAAACCTTCTAGGGGCATGCCATTTTCCTCCCTAGCCGCACGCAGCAATTCCCAGCCCGGCGTGGGCAACAACGGGGTAACAAGGGTCTCGTTTGACGGAACAGCAAGAGCCGGTTGCGCGTAGCTGTCGTCTGAGTGCTTGTTATCGTTCATAGCCTTGTCTTTCTTAGGAGTGATCAATTGAACGCGCTGGGAGTCATACCGTCGTCTGGCGCTTGCTTCATACGATCGTATTGCGCATCAATTTGCATTTGTAAATTGAGTACCGCAGGCGACACCCGATATGCGCGAGACATGGACGCTAGGAAACGCAAAGCGGCAGGCCAGTTTTCAGACTGAACCATCAGCGTCGCCAAACCAAAATTAGCTGCGTTGGCGTAGCGCGCATCAACGACTGCCTGGCTCAAAGCACGCTCAGCCAATTCAAATCGTTTGGCTTGTATGGCGCACACACCCAGACTCAAATGGGTTTGAGCTGCATTGAAGTCGTTGGCAGCACGAAGAATAACAGCGTCAAATGTTTGAAGTGCTTGCTCAACATCACCTGACATGCACTGGAACCAACCCAAATTGTGTTGGTAAGACAAATCGGCAGGTGCTAAAGTCGCGGCGGCTTGCATGGCTTGCTTTGCAGCGTCTACACGCTGCAAAGCCATCAGTGCAAAGGCCTTGATGTTGTAGGCTCGGGCGCTGCTAGGGTCAACATCTAGTGCACGCGTCACTTCGGTCAGAGCGACATTGGGTTGACCGCGCTCCAAATAGGCTGTTGCCAGTTGCAATCGCAAATCAACACGCTCAGCATCGGCGCTGGCAAGAGGCCTGGTTGTTTGACAAGCAGAAGCAAACAGGCATAACAAGACAATAAAAACCGGTTGCCAGAAATACTGGCGGCTGAACACGGCGGCACAACTCACGGCAGCCTCGCATGCATGCTGACAACATGCTCGGTTCCAACCCGGCGTTTGGCCATACGTGAGACCGCGTTGGTTCTATCTAGGACCTCGCCAGCGAGTTGACCACAAGCGGCATCAATATCGTCACCCCTTGTTTTGCGTACTGTGGTGACCAGACCTGCAGCACTTAAGGTGGCCGCAAAGGTTTGCACGGTGGCCTTGTCTGAGCAAGTCAATCCAGAATCGGGGAACGGGTTAAAGGGAATCAAATTGAATTTGCAAGACAGCCCACGTCCACCATCAAACTGGCGCACCAGTTGAATCAGCGCGCGGGCGTGCTCTGGCTGGTCGTTGATACCGGCCAACATACAGTATTCAAACGTTAAAAAGTCTCTGGGGGCCGCAGGCAAGTAGCGGGCACAAGCCTCTAGCAACTCCTGCAATGGGTATTTTTTATTCAAGGGGACCAAGTCGTCGCGCAACGAGTCAATCGGCGCATGCAAGGAAACCGCCAAGGCAACCGGGCAATCTTTGGACAACTTGTCCATCATAGGCACCACACCTGAGGTGGATACCGTGACACGGCGACGTGAGAGCCCGTACCCATGATCGTTCAGCATGACTTTCAGTGCTGGCACCAGTGCATGGTAGTTCTGCAGCGGCTCACCCATGCCCATCATGACGACATTGGTCACCATGCGCTCTGTGGTTTGGAGCTCTCGTTTGAGCGTGTGCTCAACAAACCACAATTGAGCCACAATCTCAGCAGTGCTTAGATTGCGGCTAAAACCTTGGTGCCCTGTGGAGCAGAAGCGACAGCCTACGGCGCATCCAGCCTGAGACGAGACGCACAACGTGCCCCTGTCAGACTCGGGAATAAAGACAGCCTCAACCGCATCGCCATTGCCAACGTCAAACAACCACTTAATGGTACCGTCAGCTGCATTTTGCCGACTCAATACAGCAGGTGCTGCAATATGGGCTACGTCTGGCAACTTGTCACGCAAGCTTTTAGCGAGATCAGACATGCCGGAGAAATCACTTGCACCACGCTGGTGTATCCAGCGAAACAGTTGCGTAGCGCGGAAACGTTTTTCGCCTAATTGCTCGCAAAAGGCGGCCAAGCCCTCTAAATCGAAGTCGAGCAGGTTGGCCGTCATTTAAATTAACGCGTGTAAACAGTCATACCTGCGAAGAAAAAAGCAATCTCCACAGCAGCTGTTTCAGGCGCATCTGAGCCGTGAACCGCATTGGCATCAATGCTGTCAGCAAAGTCCGCGCGAATGGTTCCCGCATCGGCTTTCTTTGGATCAGTAGCACCCATAAGATCGCGGTTCTTAGCAATGGCACTGTCACCTTCTAAAGCTTGGATCATGACTGGTCCGGAGACCATGAAATCAACCAAGTCTTTGAAGAAAGGGCGCTCTTTGTGAACACCGTAGAAAGCCTCAGCTTCTGGACGTGACAAGTGGGCCATTTTGGCCGCGATGACCTTCAAACCAGCAGCTTCAAAACGTGCATAAATTTGACCAATGACATTTTTTGCCACTGCGTCAGGTTTGATGATGGACAGGGTGCGCTCGATTGCCATGAAAATTACCTTGAAAGATTGAAAACAAAATACCACTAAAAACGCGAACGAAACTGTTCGCCAAAAGCTTAGCCTAACATTCTACCGTGCCGCAGGGGGCAACACCATGCCATTCAACGCTTGCGTTTGACACGTTTTGCGCCAGGCTCACTTCTGTCGCGTTGGCGCTGCAAGGCATCGCCACCGATATATCCAAATGAGGTCTGCATGGGATCTGGTTGAACTTGCGGCATAGCTTGGACAACCGCCCTAGGACCACGCTTGGTGGGAGCACGGGTGGCTTTTTTCTCAGCTTGTGTCTCAGCTCTGGCATCCCAGCCCTGCGGCGTGCTGGGGCGTTTACCGCCAGAGCGTTTGTTGTAACTGTTTTTAACAGTCCGCCCCAATCCAGCAGTGCGACCAGACTTACCAGCCTGTGGGTTGGCCAAACGCCCGCCGCCTGCGCCGGCGATAGGTACAGCCTCGTTGGCAGCGGCTGTCAGCTGCTCAATGTCGCGCCAATCTAGCTCAACAAGCGTACCGCGGCGTAATCCACGTGGCAACTCAACGCTCCCATAGCGAATACGAATGAGACGACTCACTGCGTGACCTACCGCCTCCACCATGCGCCGGACCTCACGGTTGCGACCTTCTCCAATGGTGACGCGGTACCAATGGTTGGAGCCCTCTCCTCCACCGTCCACGATACTTGCAAACTGTGCGGGACCGTCTTCTAGCTGAATACCGTCTAAGAGTTGTTGCTTTTCTTCGTTGCTTAGGGCTCCCAATACACGCACAGCGTATTCACGTTGCAGACCAAAACGCGGGTGCATCAACTGGTTGGCCAAAGTGCCTGAACTTGTGAACAGCAGCAAGCCCTCGGTATTCAAGTCCAGTCTGCCAACCGACTGCCACTTACCGTGTTGCAATTTGGGCAATCGCCTAAAAACAGTAGGGCGGTTTTGCGGGTCGTCATGTGTAACCACCTCTCCAGCAGGCTTGTGATAAGCCAACACGCGCGGTGGAGGTGGATCAATGCGAACGTGAATAGCGCGTCCATTGACCTTGACAGCATCACCAAATTTGATGCGTTGACCAACGTGTGCAGGCTCACCGTTTACCGATATACGTCCCTCAACAATCAACTGTTCCATTTCGAGTCGAGAGCCCATACCGGCCTGCGCCAACACTTTGTGCAACTTAGGAGCGTCAATTTGAGCTGCGAGCACACGCTTAGCAAGCTCGTCTTCCTGCTCAGGCAGTTCAGGGACAAAGGCTTCATCGTCAAATGCGCCACTGATCACATCTTCAAAGCTGACCCTGCTGGCGCTTGGCGCGTCTGTTTGCTTGGGTGCGTCCATCTTGCCAGTGACCGCCTCACCGTCCTTTTGGCTTGGGTCATTGTTAATGGTCATGGTCGCCTTTTGATTGACTGTTGTCGGTGTCTATTTGAATATTTGCAGGCAGGTTTTGAGTGTCTGCTCGTGCGGATTGGTCTGAATGTCCGTCTGGGCTCGCTTGCAGGGCACCTTGCTCAAGGCCTAAGCTGGTATCTGTGTGTTCAGCTTCAACCAGCTCTGCCTGCATTGCGCTGTCGTCATTCACGGGATGCAAATCCAACTCTTGTCCCAAAGCGTCAGCCATTGCTTGAGCTTGAACGCTCGGGTCAAGCTCTGGCAATTGGTCTAGCGAGGCCAGCCCTAAATCGTCTAAAAATAGTTTGGTCGTGGCAAGAAGTCCTGGACGCCCAACAGTTTCCCGGTGCCCAATGATGTCAACCCAGCCTCTGTCTTCAAGCTGTTTGATGATCAATGAGTTAACCGTAACGCCGCGAATATCCTCTATGTCGCCTCGCGTCACCGGCTGGCGGTAGGCAATGATGGCCAGTGTTTCTAGAACTGCGCGCGAATACTTTGGTGGTTTTTCAGGGTGTAATCGGTCCAGAAATTCACGCAACTCTGGGCGGCTTTGAAAGCGCCAGCCAGTGGCCACAAGGACCAATTCAACGCCGCGGTGCGTCCACTCCTGCTGGAGCTCGCCCAACATGGTCTTAATGGTATCTGAGGCTATAGCGCCATCGAACAGCAAACACAGCTCGCGCACAGTCAGTGCCTGACCGGCGCAAATGAGTGCGGTTTCGAGGACGCGCTTGGCATCCGTCGTGTACATGAAAAGGTCCGAAAAAAATCAGCTTGGCACTGTGCGCCCGCCGGGGACCGTTGCGCAGGCTTGGGGCCTATGCAACCGAGCAACTGGAGGCTAGGCGTTAGGGCCTAAGGCTTAGTCAGTTGGGTGAAACAGATCCTTATTGTAATTCAACCCCAGGGTGGCCAGGGCATTTATCAAATCTTGGGGCGGCGGACAAGACCAATGCATAGCCTGACCCGAATCAGGGTGAGCCAATCCCAGCTCATGGGCATGCAATGCTTGACGATTTAGCCCTTCAATGGGCTTACCACCGTAAATAATGTCACCAACCAGCGGATAGCCAAGGGCGCTCATGTGCACCCTGATTTGATGTGTGCGACCAGTGTGGAGCTTGCACCGCAGCAGGCTTGCTGGTATGGCATTCACAAATGTGGCATCAAGACCGTAGACATCGGTTCTAGCAGGCTTACCGTACATGTTATCGGCAGCTACCACGCCCATCCTCAAGCGGTTTCGGACATCTCTGCCAATGGATTGGTTGAGCGTAACGGGGTCGTTGGTCGGTAAGTCGGCATTGATTCGCCGCCAGTCGCCATGGGCCACTGCAAAGTAGACGCGGTTAACATCCCGCGCGGCCAGCTGTTTGACCAACGCGTCAAAAGCTGAGCGGGAACGCGCCACTACCATCAATCCGCTGGTATCTTTGTCTAGCCTGTGCACGATGCCGGCTCGGGGCAGGGTGACAGCGTTGGGGTAGCGGTGTAACAAACCATTCAAAAGAGTGGAACTCCAGTTGCCTGCGCCGGGGTGGACGACCAAACCAGCAGGCTTGTTGATAACTGCAATGTGAGCATCTTCGTACATCACGTCAAGCGGCACATCTTGGGCCGTGAATGCCATGGCTTGCTGGGTCGGACGCATATGGACTTCTATGGCGTCACCAACGCGCAGTTTTTGTGACGGTTTGGTAACAATTACCCCACCCACTTTGACCGCTTGTTGCTGGACCAACTGTGTCAAAAAAGAACGCGATACGCTGGCAATGTGCGAACTGAGGACTTTGTCTAACCGCTGCCCATGGTCGCTTGTCAATGCCTGCATGACAATGTGCTCACTGTCGTCGACTT
>CALBWZ010000132.1 GCA_937893415.1 uncultured Comamonadaceae bacterium
ACACGACAGACCCATCAACGGTGGAAAACCAGCTGTGTTGTGGACTTAATTGATCGCCCAACAGCAGGCGCAAAGAATGTGCTGGTGTCATAGGGTCTCCTTAGACCAACGCCGTGTGTAAACACCCTGCGGATCATGTGTTCTAGCTTGCCAGGCCACATCAAAGCGGCGACCACCTTTAGGGTCGCTGCCAAGACCAGCTATATAAAGCCAGTTGCCGGTGTTGCTCATCACGTCGTAGTCAAGCAACGTGTGCTCAAACCAAGCCGCACCCAATCGCCAATCGCCCGCGTACTCATACAGCCAAAAACTTGCCAACACTTGACGCATGCGGTTAGAGACGTAGCCAGTCAGCGCCAACTCGCGCATGCCAGCATTCACAAAGGGGCTGTCCGTTTGGCCAGTACGCCAGCGTTCAAAATCAGCGGATTGGCGCGCAAACATTTTATGTTGGGCAGACGGCGACTGCTGCGCAACTGAACCTTGGGCACTATACAAAGACGCACCGTGGCGTTTGTGCAGCCACCTAAAGTGCTCGCGCCACAGCAATTCAAAACCAATCCAATAGCTGCTGCTGCTGGCACGGTTTTCAGCTTCAAAACTTTTCAATGCATGCCATACGGAAACCGGCGACAAACACCCCAATGCCAGCCAAGACGAAAACTTGGTGGCATACCCACTGCCAGTGGTGGCGCTGCGCATCAAGCCATTGCGCGTGGATTTGTAGTGATGCGCTTTTTGGTCTGAAAAGTACCAAGCCACATGTTTGAGGCCTGCGGCTTCACTCACCTCAAGGGGGTAGTCAAACTGCTCAGACAGCTGCAGCGGTGCTGCACGTGGCAACGCCTCACCAGATTCATAGCCTAGCGGCGGGCCTGGCATCGCCAAAGGTGCAGGTAGCAGCGGACGCATAGGCATGTCGCAACGCTCAACTTGCTGCCTAAATGCTGTGAACACTGGAGGCAGTGTGTGCAAAGTGCTGGCCTTACCGAAGGGCAATTTCTCAGCGTGCAACAAATCACCGCTGTCAATTTCCTCGACTTTCACAACATCAGCAACCCCACACATCCCACTGGTTTGGGCCAACCCGCTTAACGTTGACCTGACCGCTCGCAAGTCATCTTGCTCATAGGGCGCATGAAACGCTTGGGTAAACACACGCACGTGCGCCCTTGTGTTGTCACCATTGGGCTTGAGCAAGCTGTGGAGAAATGTTGGCAACACGTGACCCGCCTGGCCAGTGATGACATGCAAACATTGACCAAGTGAAGTCAGCTGGTCATTCAGTGCAGCTGTCGCGTGCTGCCAAGCTGTACGTCTGGCAGGGCCTCGTCTCTCGAAAGACCATTGGCGCTCGCGCCACTGTGCATCGTCCACCGCCACGCACAGCAATCTATCGGCGCCTTTGAGCGCAGCAGCTAAGGTGGGGTTGTCGCTGAGGCGAAAGTCACCACGAAACCAAAGCACGTGGATGTTCATTGAGCCGTCTTTTTGTGGGTCGCTGGTAATTCAGAATAGGCTGTTTGTGCAGGTGCTGCGTTGGCGGCAGTAGAACTTCGCGCACCGCTGCACCGCTTTGAGCAGTAACGGACTTGCTCCCAGTTACGCTCCCATTTTTTACGCCATGAAAATGGCAAGCCGCAGTGAAGACATATTTTTTGGGGTAAATCTTGCTTTTTTTGCATGGGCAAGTATTGCGCAAGCCCAACAATGCCATACGGTTAGGCCGCAATACCCTAGAAAATTACTGGCTGGTGTCTTCTCCAGCAGCGTTGGCTTGCTCGTCCGCAGGGGTCCAAGGCTCGGCTACATTTTTATACACACGTGCAGTTGCAACAGGTTCGATATGGGCGAACAACTGGGTGGCACCAGCAGCAATCGTGGCATTGATAACCTCAGTCAACTGCTGCGGATGAACAGCCACGGCTGCCTCTTCGCTGGTTCCGATGCGGCACATAAAGTGCCAAAAATGCTTGCCTGTCGGCAGGTCTTTTTCCCGGCATCGCTTGATGTATTTGCGCACATCGCTTTTAGCGGTTTCTAGCAGGCGGTCAGAGTTTTTACCCTCTACGCGTAATTCGTATGTTTTCTTCATACACCCATTATCAGGCACAGCCTAGACGTTACGGCACATCGCTTCATCATTAGATGCTAAGTCACATAAGCCGCACTTAAAATCTCGCCAGGGCCTGCAAACAGGTCGTTATGCAAAAAACACATAACAACATTTAATCATGGCCTTGGACTCCACCCTGTGCGCGCCCTACAGTGGGCCGTAGCAACTCACATTTAGGAAGCATTATGTCTACCCCCAGCCACCGCCACAACCTGCCCTCTTACCTCGACGATAACAAACTGGGCGCTTGGGACATGTACTTGCAGCAAGTGGAGCGCGTGACACCTTATTTAGGCACACTCGCGCGTTGGGTAGACACGCTCAAACGGCCCAAACGCATGTTGATCGTAGACGTGCCAATTCATTTAGACGACGGTAGCATTGCACACTTTGAGGGGTACCGTGTGCAACACAACTTGTCGCGCGGCCCAGGCAAAGGTGGCGTGCGTTTTCACCAAGACGTCACGCTGTCAGAGGTCATGGCATTGTCAGCGTGGATGTCGGTTAAAAATGCAGCCGTCAATGTGCCTTTCGGCGGCGCAAAAGGCGGCGTTCGACTGAACCCACACCATTACTCTAAAGGCGAGCTAGAACGCATTACCCGCCGCTATACCAGCGAAATTGGCATCATCATTGGTCCATCAAAAGACATACCAGCTCCCGATGTCAACACCAATGAACAAGTAATGGCTTGGATGATGGACACCTACTCTATGAACCAAGGTGGTACCGCCACCGGCGTCGTCACCGGCAAACCAATTGACCTTGGTGGCTCGCTGGGGCGGCGCGAGGCAACTGGGCGAGGCGTCTTTACCGTTGGCGTTGAAGCAGCCCAACACATGGGGCTGTCCATACAGGGCGCGCGCCTTGCCGTGCAAGGCTTGGGCAACGTGGGTGGTACAGCGGCCAAGTTGTTTGGTGAGGCGGGTGCCCTTTTAATCGCAGCGCAAGACCACGGTGGCGCGGTGTTTAAAGACACAGGTTTGGATACTCCCGCCTTGTTGGCACACGTTGCTGCGCATGGCACGGTAGCAGACTTCGCAGGCGGTGATCCCATAGATCCTGACAACTTTTGGGACGTCAACTGCGACATTTTGATACCAGCGGCGTTGGAGGGCCAAATCACTGCGCACAATGCCAACCGTATTCAAGCCAAACTGATTTTGGAGGGTGCGAACGGCCCCACCACGCCGCAAGCCGACGACATATTGGGCGACAAAGGCGTGGTCATCGTGCCCGATGTTATTGCCAACGCGGGCGGTGTGACGGTGAGCTACTTTGAGTGGGTGCAAGACTTTTCCAGCTTCTTCTGGAGCGAAGACGAAATCAACGCCCGTTTGGTGCGCATCATGCGAGAAGCCTTTGACACCGTTTGGCAAACCGCAAAAACGCAGGGCACCACGCTGAGAACCGCCACTTTCATCGTGGCTTGCACCCGCATATTGAATGCCCGTGAACAACGCGGTTTGTACCCCTAAGCAGCCTGGGCCCACCAATGGGAGAACAGCTCCCTTGTTTGATAACGTACAAAGCCCTCAAAAATAAGACTTGGACAAACACCCCGTGTAGCGTGCACACCAAACCACAGCGACAATAGAGGGTTATCTACAAACAGCCTCAAGTTGCCACACACCATGTCCAAGCGCCCAGATACCTCGTCAGTTGAACACGTGATTGCCCTAGCTGGCAAAAATGATGCCATTCAAGCCGGTGTCGGTGTGCAGGCCTCCAGCAGTCACGGGAACAGTCAGTCCGCGGCGGATGCGCAACACGCCTCTGGTGAGTTTGTACGGTTTGAAGGCTCACCTTTCGAGTTGTTTCAGCCGTTTCCGCCAGCTGGAGACCAACCGGCGGCGATTGAAAAACTCGTTGATGGCATAAAAAACGGTGAAATGTTTCAAACACTCTTGGGTGTTACTGGTTCTGGCAAGACCTACACCATGGCGCACACCATCGCGCGCTTGGGCCGGCCAGCGATCGTGTATGCCCCCAACAAAACACTGGCCGCACAGCTTTATTCGGAATTTCGAGAGTTTTTTCCACACAATGCAGTGGAATACTTCGTCAGTTACTACGATTATTACCAGCCCGAAGCCTATGTGCCTCAACGTGACTTGTTTATTGAAAAAGACTCCTCTATCAATGAACACATAGAGCAAATGCGCTTGAGCTGTACCAAAAGTATTTTGGAGCGGCGCGACGTGATTGTGGTGGCCACCGTCTCGGCCATCTATGGCATTGGCAAGCCTGAGAGCTACCACCAAATGGTGATGACGCTGCGAGTAGGCGACAAAGTTGGCCAGCGCGACCTCATCTCGCAATTGGTACGCATGCAGTACAAGCGCAACGATGTTGACTTTACCCGCGGCACTTTCAGGGTGCGCGGCGATACCATTGACATCTTTCCAGCCGAACACTCTGAACTGTCGATTCGCATTGAGTTGTTCGACGATGAGGTCGAAAACTTGCAACTGTTTGACCCGCTAACGGGACGCGTGCGTCAAAAAATACCGCGGTTTACGGTTTACCCAAGAAGCCATTACGTCACACCACGCGAACACGTGGTGGTTGCTATTGAGCGCATTAAAGATGAGCTGCGGATTCGCATGGCCGAGTTGATTGGCATGAACAAGCTGGTTGAGGCGCAACGCTTGGAACAACGCACCCGATTTGATCTGGAAATGCTGACCGAAGTGGGTCACTGCAAAGGCATTGAGAATTACTCGCGTCACTTAAGTGGCGCCAAGCCAGGCGAAGCACCGGCGACTTTGACCGACTACTTGCCCAAAGACGCTCTGATGTTTTTAGACGAGAGCCACGTGCTCACTGGCCAGTTTGGCGGCATGTACAACGGGGACAGGTCCCGCAAAACAACGCTGGTGGAATTTGGCTTTCGC
The DNA here is from genome assembly GCA_937893415.1 of uncultured Comamonadaceae bacterium. GTDB lineage: Bacteria > Pseudomonadota > Gammaproteobacteria > Burkholderiales > Burkholderiaceae_C > RS62. The sequence goes on from CALBWZ010000132.1 coordinate 5,014, forward strand.
TTGCCATCGGCGTTAGACAATCGCCCCTTGAAGTTTGAAGAGTTTCAAGCGCGCATGCGCCAATCTGTGTTTGTATC
>CALBWZ010000133.1 GCA_937893415.1 uncultured Comamonadaceae bacterium
AACCCACCCTGATGTGGTGCGCAACATGGGCCTAGATCCAGAGCATTTCATTGGGTTTGCTTTTGGCATGGGTCCAGACCGTTTGGCCATGTTGCGCTACGGCGTGAACGATTTGCGCCTGTTCTTTGACGGTGATTTGCGCTTTTTGAAACAGTTCGAATAAGCCCAGTCTCCCAGTTCTAATTTTTTGCGTTTGAGTATTCCGTATGCAATTTTCCGAATCGTGGTTGCGTGAGTTTTGCAACCCACCCATCAATACCCAACAGCTTGCTGACACCTTGACCATGGCTGGTCTTGAAGTTGAGGACATGACCACTGCTGCCCCTACATTCAGCGGTGTGGTGGTTGGCGAGATTGTGTCTGTCGAGCAGCATCCGGATGCCGATCGGTTGCGCGTCTGTCAAGTCAATGTGGGTCTGGTTGAGCACCTCACCATTGTGTGTGGTGCACCCAACGCGCGCGTTGGTATTCGTATACCCACAGCCTTGGTCGGTGCGGTGTTGCCACCAAGTAAAGACGGCCAACCGCTGCACATTACGGTTGGAAAATTGCGCGGCGTGGCTAGCTACGGCATGTTGTGCTCAAGTGTGGAGTTGGGTATTGACCAAGACGGCGAAGGCCTGATGGAGCTGCCAAGCGACGCGCCATTGGGCCAGGATATCCGCCAGTACCTAGACCTTGACGATACCTTGTTAACGCTCAAGCTCACGCCCAACTTGGCCCACTGCCTGAGCATTCAAGGCGTGGCGCGCGAGCTTAGTGCGGTCACTGGCGCTCCTTTGTTGGCTCAAATCTTTCCTACAGTTGCACCAACTCACGATCAAACTCTTAAAGTGACGGTGCAAGACACAGACTTGTGCGGACGCTTTAGCGGGCGCGTTGTGCGCGGTGTCAATACGCAAGTGCAAACGCCAGCTTGGATGGTGCGCAAGTTGGCTCGCTGTGGCCAGCGCAGCGTGGCGCCCTTGGTTGATATTTCAAACTTTGTTATGTTTGAGTTGGGTCGCCCTTCGCACATATTTGACTTGGACGCCATTAACGGCGACTTGACCGTGCGTTGGGGCCAAGCAGGCGAGCAGCTCAAACTGCTCAACGGCAATACGGTTACGGTTGATGAGACCGTGGGTGTGATTGCTGATGCACACGCCGTGGAGTCCTTGGCCGGTATCATGGGCGGCGACTCTACAGCCGTTAGCGACGCCACTACCAACATTTTTATTGAAGCTGCCTTTTGGTGGCCAAAAGCGATTGCAGGGCGTTCACGTCGCTTCAACTTTGCCACCGACGCAGGTCACCGATTCGAGCGTGGCGTAGACCCACAGCTAACGGTGGCGCACATTGAGCGCATCACCGAGTTGGTGTTGGCGATTTGTGGTGGGCAGGCCGGCCCCATAGACGACCAACAAGTCAACATGCCCGTGAACCCGACTGTGGTTTTGCGCGTTGCGCGTGCCTGCAAGGTGATGGGTATGCCAGTTACTGAGGCGCAATGCGTTGAGGCGCTGACGCGTTTGGGCATGGCAGTAGAGCTGACATCACCCGGGGTATTGTCTGTTGTCGCTCCCTCGCCGCGCTTTGACATTCGCATTGAGGAAGACCTGATTGAAGAAGTGCTGCGCATGGTGGGGTTTGAGCAGTTGCCTACCTCAGCGCCGCTGGCACCTACGTTGCCTAAAGTTCGCTCAGAGGCCAAGCGTGGTCAGTACGCCATGCGCCGCTTGGTGGCTCAGCGTGGCTACTTTGAAACCATCAACTACAGCTTTGTAGAGGCGCGTTGGGAGGCCGAGTTAGCTGGTAATGCAGACCCCATTCAGCTGCTAAACCCGATTGCAAGCCAATTGAGCGTCATGCGCTCAAGCTTGATGGGCAGCTTGGTGCAAGTGCTTAAGTTCAATTTAGACCGCCGTGCACCACGCGTGCGTGTGTTTGAGCTGGGCCGTGTGTTCAAGAAAAACCCGTCTGTATTAGATACGGACACCACAGTTGCTGGCTTTGATCAACCCATGCGTTTGGCTGGTTTGGCCTTTGGCCCCAACCAGCCCACGCAGTGGGGTGTGGCCGAGCGCGATGTTGACTTCTTCGACATCAAAGGCGACGTAGAGGCCTTGCTATCACCACTCAAGCCCACTTTTGTGGCAGCTGCGCATCCAGCACTGCATCCTGGGCGGTGTGCCCAAGTGTTACTAGACGGCCAACCAATAGGTTTTGTGGGTGAGTTGCATCCCCAATGGCGACAAGGCTACGGCCTGCCCAAAGCGCCTGTGTTATTTGAGCTGGACCTAGACGCTGTACTTGCGCGCCAACTGCCCAAGGCTCAAACGGTGCCGCGCCAGCAACGTGTCGAGCGCGACTTAGCCGTTTGGGTGGGCGAGTCTGTAACGCATGATCACATCATGGTCGCCGTGCAAGGCGCAAACACACAGGGCTTGCTTGAGAGCGCGAATTTATTTGACATGTACCGACCTAAACCTATGGATGGTGAGACCAGTCCCCGTAGGAGCATGGCTATACGTATGGTTTTTGGTTCTGATGAAGCGACATTGACTGATGTGCAAATTGATGCAGCAGTTGCCAGCGTGTTGACTGCCTTGCAGTCCACAGTTGCGGCACAGTTGAGAGCTTAGTTGATGTTGCACTTGCCAAGCCCGTTGCCCAGGTGAAAAAAGCAAGCTGGTGTTATCAAGTACAGATAAGATGTCCAACGGATTGAGCGAAGTATCCGGTTACAGTTGAGAGTGAAGTATGGAATTTACGTTAGAAAGCTTAGAAACTCCCGCCCTGACAAAGGCCGCGTTGGCTGACATGTTGTATGACAACATTGGCCTGAACAAGCGTGAAGCCAAAGACATGGTGGACGCCCTTTTTGACCTCATCACGGAGCAGTTGGTTTCCGGTGAGGACGTCAAAATTACGGGGTTTGGAAATTTTCAAATCCGATCCAAGTCCCCACGACCTGGCCGAAACCCTAGAACCGGTGAAGAGGTGCCGATTGCTGCAAGGCGAGTGGTTACTTTCCATGCGAGTCCCAAGCTGAAAGATCAGGTTCAAGCCCGCGTGGCACGGTTGGTCTAAAACTTTGGTATTCAAGGTCTAAATTCATCCGTAAAAGTCTCAGTCATGCC
>CALBWZ010000134.1 GCA_937893415.1 uncultured Comamonadaceae bacterium
TTCAACACCCGTCACCGTCAGACGTCTTCTGTCTGACTACAACTACAATAATCCTCCTATGAATATGGACGTCATCTTTCATTTACAAACCCAAGTGTTGTGGGCCAGCTTCGCTGTGTCTATCGCGTTTGGGTGGGTGTCTCAGCGCAGCCATTTTTGCACGTTGGGCGCGTTCAGCGATATCCTCAACATGGGCGACTGGACGCGTATGCGCATGTGGGCCTTGGCGATTGGTGTGGCTATTCTTGGTTTTTATGGTTTGGCTTTCTTTGAGCTGATCAACCCCTCTGACAGTATCCATGCCAACGGCCGAGTGATATGGTTGTCTGCCCTTGTGGGTGGGGCAATGTTTGGCTTTGGTATGGTGTTGGCCTCAGGATGTGGCAGTAAAACCCTGCTGCGTATTGGCGCTGGTAGTCTCAAGAGCTTGGTTGTATTTGTGTTTATGGGATTGTTTGCTTTTATGACGCTTCGCGGTATCACCGCTGTTGCGCGCACTGCCACGGTAGACTTGGTTAACTTTCAAATGGATACAGCCTTGTTTCCCCACTGGCTGGCTTCCCAGCTGGGAGCGCAAGCGAACACAGTTGGCATGCTGTCTGCACTCGTTGTTGGTGGTGGTTTGATGCTATGGGCGCTCAAAGGCGAGGGGTTTATTCGCTCAGGGTCCTTGCTTGGCGGGCTAGGTGTGGGCGCTTGTATTGTTGCCATATGGTGGGTGTCTGGTCACCTTGGCTTTGTACCTGAGCATCCTGAAACCCTAGAGGCCACATATTTGGCCACCAACAGCTCCAGCATGGAATCGCTGACATTCACAGCGCCCTTGGCCTACGTGATCAACTGGTTGATTTACTTTAGCGACGTTAGCAACGTATTGTCGCTGGGCGTGGTGTCTGTTTTTGGCGTTATAAGCGGCAGTGCTATTCACGCGTGGCACAGCAAAACATTTCGCTGGGAAGGCTTTTCAAGTACCCAAGATACCGCCCTGCATATGGCTGGTGGCGCACTGATGGGCGTTGGCGGTGTAACGGCAATGGGCTGCACCATAGGCCAAGGCCTGACTGGTCTGTCAACGCTAAGTCTCACCAGTCTGTTTGCTGTTGCTGGCATCACATGCGGTGCCCTAGGCGGTTTTAAGTTTCAAATGTGGCTTCTTATGCGTGACTGATGCTGTTCAATTTAGTGCAACCATGAGTACCAACACCAGTATTACCGATGGCGACAGCACCATCAACAGCGCTAGTAACAACAGCAGTGGCGTCATCAGAGTTACCAGTGCCCAAACTGTTAGCCCCGTCTTAGGTGATGACTTTGAACGCAGCTTTGGTGGCTTGCGCCGCTTATACGGTGCAGCCGGCGCTGACAGAATATTTAGCACACATGCTGTGGTTGTCGGCATTGGTGGCGTGGGCTCTTGGGTTGTCGAGGCGTTTGCACGCAGTGGCGTTCAACGCATCAGCTTGGTTGATTTAGACCATGTGTCAGTGTCCAACATCAACCGCCAGCTTCACGCCACACAAGCGAGCATTGGACAATCTAAAGTGCAAGCCATGCGCGAGCGCATAGCCCTCATAAATCCCGCTTGTGTGGTCGATGAAGTTGAAGAGTTTGTAGATGCCGATAACTGGCGAGCCATAGCCGAAACACTTGGCTTAACCCATTCACTGTCACCAGTTGCGTTGGTAGATGCTTGTGACCAAGTGCGAGCCAAAGCAGCCATGGCGGCGTGGAGTCTCTACCACCCGTGTACGTTCGTGACGGTTGGCGCAGCTGGCGGTAAACACCAAGCACACATGGTTGAGGCAGGCGACTTGGCTCAGGTAACACACGACCCTTTATTGGCGCAGCTGCGCTACCAGTTACGAAAAACTCACAATGCTGCCAAAACAGGTCGTATGAGGGTCGCTTGCGTCTTTAGCCGAGAGCCAGTGCTTAAGCCGAAGTTATTGGATACAACACCCGCTGGTGAAGGTTCAGATGCTGAATTTGACAAGTCCATCTCTGATGGATCGCTGAACTGTCACGGCTACGGATCAAGCGTGGCCGTGACCGCCAGCTTTGGTATGAGTGCGGCGGGTTGGTGCATGCAGCAGATCGCTCAAATCAAGTGAAGATTGCAGCGAACTTTTTTAAATCCGCTTCTAAAGCCTTTAAAAAACACGCTATACTCGTTGGCTTAGGACGCAATAACCAAACGCTTAAACAAGCGGATTGCAACCAACCCCATTAAGCGTGGGTCGTTAGCTCAGCTGGTAGAGCAGCGGACTTTTAATCCGTTTGTCGCAGGTTCGAACCCCGCACGACCCACCACCCAAACTTCAAAAACACCCAGAGCAAACGTGCTGGGTGTTTTTGTTTGTGGCTTTGTCATGCGCATAATGTCTGGCTATGGCAATCAAATCAACTATCTTTAAAGCCAACGTCCAAATTGCGGATGTTGATCACGGCTACTACGCCGACCATGCGCTCACTCTGGCTAGACATCCCAGTGAAAATGATGAGCGCATGATGGTGCGCTTGGTCGCCTTGGCGCTCAATGCACACCAACTAAATGACACTTGCAAGGGCGATGGCACGCTAAGCTTCGGTGCGGGTTTGTCAGACCCTGAAGAGCCAGATGTGCAGTTGATTGACTTTACTGGACGCAAACGTGTGTGGATTGAGGTGGGACAGCCAGAAGATAAACCGCTGTTGAAAGCGTGCAGCAAAGCAGACGCGGTGTTGCTGTATACCTTTAGCCATTCTGCTGATATTTGGTGGGCAGGTATTAAAAATAAACTCAACCGGCTGGAGCGATTGCAAGTGTGGCGCTTGCCTACAGAGGCGTCGCAGGCCCTCGTGGATTTGGCTCAGCGCAGCATGCACCTTCAAGCGACCATTCAAGAAAATGTTCTCACCCTCAGCAGCGAGCAAGGTGTCGTGAACATTGAGCCGATTCTTTGGAAGTAACGTGATGACCCAAACAGCAATAAACCCTATTTCCCAAGCTTCCTCTGAGCCAGTGTTGAGCACTTACGACAAGACCAGCGTTGATGATGTGCGGATCAAGTCGGTACGACCACTTATTTCGCCGGCGCTGCTGCAAGAAGCGTTGCCTGAAACCCCGGCTATGGTGGCGCAAGTTGCACATCACCGCAGTGCTATTGCAGACATCTTGCAAGCGCGTGATGACCGCCTGCTGGTGGTCGTGGGGCCTTGCTCAATCCACGACCACGACCAAGCCATGGAATACGCACGTGCGCTCAAGGTCATGACGGCTCCTATGAGTGGCGAGCTGATGGTTGTCATGCGCACTTACTTTGAAAAGCCTCGCACTACGATTGGGTGGAAAGGTTATATCAACGACCCGCATTTAGACGGTACCTATGCCATCAATGAAGGCCTGCACAAGGCAAGGCGGTTGTTGCTAGATGTGGTGGGCGAGGGTTTGCCTGCTGGAACAGAGTTCCTGGACTTGCTGAGTCCCCAGTTTGTGATTGACTTGATCGCGTGGGGCGCTATTGGTGCGCGCACGACAGAGAGTCAAAGCCATCGCCAGTTGGCTTCTGGTTTGAGTTGTCCAGTTGGTTTTAAAAATGGCACTGATGGCGGTGTGCAAGTGGCGATTGATGCCATGGTTGCCGCGCGCAACAGTCACGCTTTTATGGGCTTAACCAATATGGGACAAGCAGCTATTTTTGAAACACGTGGCAATGAAGATTGCCACATTATTTTGCGCGGTGGCAAGCTACCCAATTTCGATGCAGCAGGTGTGGCCGCTGCTGTGCAGTCACTGACCAAGGCCAGTTGCAATCCGAGGTTAATGGTGGATGCCTCACACGCCAACAGCCAAAAACAGCACACCAAGCAAATAGAAGTAGCTGCTGACGTGGCGGCACGTATTGGGGCAGGCGACTACAGCGTCATGGGCATGATGATTGAAAGCCATCTAGAAGAAGGGCGCCAAGACTTGGCGGCTGGGACAACGTTGCGCCGTGGGGTTTCAATTACGGATGCTTGTATCAGCTTACGTCAAACGCTGCCCGTTCTAGAAGAGCTCGCTAGGGCTGTTGCTCAGCGCCGCTCGCTGGTCTAGCCGCAGGCTAGCAAAGCCTTGTTCAGTTCGCTCGCCTATGGCCCAACAGCGGCCATAGCGCCAGCAACAACAGCTCTAAAGACCCCGCAAGTAACTCTGTTGAGAGTTGGTGCGGGCCTGCACATGGACTGCAAAGGGCCTTAGCGGAGTTGGACTACCAGCCGTTGGCCAATGCGTATGTGGCTGCGTGATTTCAGGTTATTCCATTTCGCGATGGAGGCAACCGACACACCATACCGCCGTGCCAAGCCAGACAGGGTGTCACCTCGTTTGACGCGTATTTCCAGTTTGCTGAACTCTGGTGCCAAAGCCAGTTGAGCGTTATCTGCCACGTATTCAGTGACGTTGGCGGTGCGCATTGCACTGCGCTTGACCAGCACGGTTGAGCCTTTGCGTACCAACATACGGGGAGGTATTTTGTTGACTAGGCGCAATTCAGATTCGGACATGCCAACTTGCTTGGCCAAGTCCCGCGGCTTGATGTTGGTTTGGACCACATACGCAGTCCATGTCGCCATGGGGCCTGAATGTGCCTGCAGCCTTATTTTGAAGTCGCTAGCGTTGTCCCATGGCAGCAGCACAGCAGGTGTGCCATTGGCCAACACAACAGGGTGTTTGAGCGAAGGGTTCAGCGCTCTAAAGTCTTCTTCGCTGACACCAGCCAATGTGGCAATTAGCGCGACATCGATGTCTTTGGCAATAGTCACCACGTCAAAGAATGGGTGGTTGGGGATGCTGGGCAACACCACCGAGTTGGCAGCGGGGTTGCTGACTATATTTTTAAAGGCCTGAAGCTTGGGTACGTAGAAGCGTGTTTCAGCGGGCATGCGCAGGTCAAGGTAACCCGTGCCTTTGCCTGCAGCTTTGTTGCGTGCGATAGCTCGGCGCACATTGCCTTGTCCCCAGTTGTATGCCGCCAAAGCCAGGTGCCAATCACCAAATTGGTTGTGCAAGCTTTGTAAGTAATCCAGCGCTGCGTTGGTAGATGCCACCACATCACGGCGGTCGTCCCTGAAGGAGTTTTGGCGCAAGTCAAACGAGCGACCTGTTGCTGGCATAAACTGCCACATACCCGCAGCTTTGGCGCTGGAAACAGCTTGCGGGTTAAACGCACTTTCTATAAATGGCAGCAGCGCCAACTCGGAAGGCATGCGCCTACGCTCTAGCTCATCGACGATATAAAAAATGTATCTGCTAGACCGCAGGGCCATCCGGTCCATGTAGTCTGGGCGAGCGGCATACCATTCCACACGGGTGTCCACAACGTTGTCTACGAGATCGGGCATGGCAAAGCCACGGCGGATGCGGTCCCACATATCCAATGGTGGGGACTGCGGGGCCACTTGGATGGTGTTGGCAGCTAAGGCCTCATCCAACTTGCTGAGTGGGCCAGTCGGTATGATGGGTTTGGGCGTGAGGGTCGTGCTGCCAGAGGCGTTCGTGTTTCCTATTAACGCTGGTTGTGAGGTGTTTAAGTTGGCGCAGCCAGCAGCGAGCATGACGCAGCCGTACAGCAGGGCCAGCGATAAGCGACGGTAAAGTGTTATCGGCATCAGTTTTTAGAGTTCATTTTTCATGTACACAGAGCACCTCATATGGCGTCAGGCTGCGCAGGCGGTTGGGGGAAATGCGCCGACATGCGGTCAGCATTGTCACCGTGATCATCGCGCAAGAAAAAATTGATTTATCAGTCGTCAGAAAGGCTATCAGGCAGCGGTGGCAGACCTTATGTCAGTTCAGACGCAACATGGAACTGTACCTTAGTAATGCTTGATTTTCGGTGTTTGCAGCCTTGGCAAGGCTGTAATTTTGCCAGCCCATCAGCGTAACCGTAGCTCTTGCCAGTGTTTGGTGGCACGGTCGGTACAGTCTTGGGTGAAGCGCTCATGGGTGGCAGTGCGTGCCCAAGCAATGGCCACAGGCACCGGGTAACAAAGCGTTGCCATACGACCGCAAGTGCCCGGTTTATTTCTGCGTGCGGTGTCTAAGACCACTTGCACAGCCTTACACCCATGTATAGCGACACGGACTGTGTCGCTAACAGGAAGGTTGTCATTCGACACAACGTGCAGCTTTGCAGGCGGTGTTTTGGCCCTGCATGGCACCTTCACCGCGCTAGGGTCGTACATGTCAAACCCTCACTGCGCTTCAGGCCCGGCAACAGCCCCGGTTGAGGTTGTGCTGTAGCAGCATAAACTCTTCGCTGCGCATCCAGCTTGGTTAATGCGGCACCTGCGGTTTGGATGGACAACTAGGCCGCTGGTGCCAGCGTGCAACAGTTGCAAGCAGTAGTCGTTGTCAACCGAGATTTTGGAAAAAATCGGCGATTTAAGATCCCT
>CALBWZ010000135.1 GCA_937893415.1 uncultured Comamonadaceae bacterium
GCTTGTTTTTAAAGACGCGACCAGCCACATCAAAAGTGGAGCCGTGGCATGGACACAAAAAACCACCGAGCCAGTCATCAGGCAATGATGGCTGCGCGCCCGTTTGCAACTTATCGGTTGGTGAGCAGCCCAAGTGTGGACAAATGCCTATGCCTACAAAATACTCAGGTTTGATTGAACGGTGGCGGTTTTTGGCGTAAAGCGGCACTGGATAAGCTGTGCGGTCTGATTCAGGATCGGCCAAATTTGGCTCGTCTTTTACCAAGGTGGCCAACATTTCTGGCGTACGACGCAGCACCCAAACCGGCTGGCCGCGCCACTCAACGGTGAGTTTTTCACCAGGCGCCAGCTTAGAAATATCAACTTCAACGGACGCACCCGCAGCTTTGGCTCGCTCGGAGGGACTGAATGAACTTACGAACGGCACGGCAACAGCTGCAGCACCAACGCTGCCCATTGCGCACGATGTGATCAGCCAGCTACGACGTCCGTTGTTAACGGTTGCTTCGCTCATGGAACTCTTTCGGTGAGAGGACTTGTGGGAGGGTATTAACCCTAGGGATAACCGACCATTCTACCGGACGCCAAAAGGTCGTCTACAGCCGGGGTATTTAATATTTATTAATTCTAAAATACTATTTTGTCATTATTTTGAAAGAAAAGTTATGAGCATCGCCAAAGAATTTAAAGAGTTTGCCATAAAAGGCAATGTCATTGACCTAGCCGTGGGCGTGATTATTGGTGCCGCGTTTGCCAAAATCGTGACCTCTCTGGTTGCAGACATCATCATGCCTGTGGTTGGCAGCGTATTTGGTAACTTGGACTTTGCTCAACTATTTGTAGCGCTTGGCGACGTACCCGCAGACGTTCCCATGGTGCTGGCAGACCTGCAAAAGGCTGGTGTGCCTGTATTGGCTTACGGTAATTTCATCACCGTAGCCATCAACTTCGTGATCTTGGCATTCATTATTTTCATGATGGTGCGCCAAGTTATCCGTCTGAAGCGAGCAGAAGCAGTCGTCGCTGCTGCGCCTGCCGCTACCCCTGAAGATGTGGCCTTGTTGCGCGAGATACGCGACAGTCTGAAACAATAAA
>CALBWZ010000136.1 GCA_937893415.1 uncultured Comamonadaceae bacterium
CAGTCAGTTGTGGAGTGTTGATGGCTTGGTGCAATACGACCAAGATATTGGCCGCGCCAAGCGTGCGACGTGGGGTGTCAGTTATAGACCAAGCAATTACCGTACGGTGAGTCTGGCTTACCGTTTGCAGCGCGACAGCAGTGAGTTAGTTGACTTGGCATGGCAGTGGCCACTCAATGATTTGTGGGGTGACAGGGGAGAAGACTTAGGTCCTGGAAGAGGCTTGGGCGCGCCGCGGTGGTACGGCGTTGGCCGCGTGAACTACAGCCGCGTCGATAAAAAGATTGCTGACTTGGTCACGGGCTTGGAATACGACGCGGGTTGCTGGGTTGGGCGCGTGGTGTTGGAGCGCTTGCAAACCACCAATACAAAATCGAACGATCGCATTATGTTCCAGCTGGAGTTCGTAGGCTTCTCGCGCCTTGGCGCTAGTCCAATTAAGACGCTGAGTGCCAGCGTGCCGCGTTACCAATACCTGCGGCAAGATATACAAGCGCCCAGCCGCTTTCAAAATTACGAATAAGGGAATTTATGTTGTTACAACGTCTTCATGTAGCCCTATTGGCGCTGTGCCTGAGCGCCGTTGCGCAGAACGCGCTGACACAAACAGTCCTGGCACCTGAGTTGAGTGACGCCATTGTGGCCGTGGTGGGTACAGAACCAATCACGTCGTTTGAGCTGACCCAGCGTGTGCGAGCAGTGGCCAAACAAAATACATCTGCCAGCGGCGCGCAGTTGCGCAGCCAAGTGCTTGAGGCACTGATCAATGAGCGTGCGCAGGCTCAAGCGGCAACGCAGGCTGGCGTGGTGGTGACGCAGGCTGATGTTGATGCTGCGGAGCAAACCGTTGCCGCACAGAACCAGGTCAGTATTGAGGGCTTGCACCAGCAAATTGAGCTCGAAGGTCTCAGCGTCGTTGGTTTTAGACGCCAACTGCATGACCAGCTGTTGGTGCAGCGTATCCGAGTGCGCGAGGTAGACAACCGCATTGACATCACCCCAGCGGATATTCGCCAATTTTTACAAAAGCAAGCCCAGGCACAACCTGGTCCATTAAGCTTGCAGGTGGCACATATTTTGCTAGCTATTCCTGATGGTGCAGGTCAATCTGTTGTTGCTGCAGCCCAGGCACTAGCTGCCGAGCTGGCTGTCAAGGCCAAATCGGGTGAGGACTTTGCCGCTCTGGCACGTGAGTTCTCTGGCGCTGGCGATGCCGCCCAAGGCGGCGACTTGGGCCTGCGTCAGGTGGCGGAACTGCCGCCTTTATTTGTCAGCGCAGTGGCCAGTTTATCGTCAGGCGGTGTCTCCGAGGTGGTGCGCAGTGGTGCTGGACTGCACGTCGTTAAGTTGCTGAAGCAGCAGCGCGCAGAGCCTGTCATGACGGTGGAACAAACGCGAGCGCGCCACATCTTGCTACGCGCGCAAACAAAAGACGAGCAACACAAAGCTGTCGCAACATTAACCACAATTCGCGCTCAAATTGTTGCGGGGAAAAGGGACTTCGCCAGCGTTGCCGTTGAAGTAAGTCAAGATGCCTCTGCACAAGCAGGCGGGGATTTGGGCTGGGCCCGCCCGGGTATGTTTGTAACAGAGTTTGAGGTCGCTATGGACAAACTGGCTATCAACGGCATCTCACCACCAGTGGTGTCTCGCTTTGGTGTGCACTTGATACAAACGGTAGAGCGTGCGCGCGTTGCCTTGAGCGCTGCAGAGCAAACCATGGCTATTACTGACTTGTTACGTGAGCAACAAGCGGTGCAGCGTTATGCCGCGTGGGCGCGTGGTGTACGTGCCCGCGCCTATGTCGATATTCGCACGCCGCTGACCACCCAATGAAGCACATTGCACGCAAGCGATTTGGGCAGCATTTTTTAAATGATGGTCTGATCATCACGTCTATAGTGGACGGTATCAATCCCCAGCGCAGCGATCCCATGGTTGAAATAGGGCCTGGCCTGGCGGCGCTGACCAACCCGTTGTTGGCTCGTTTAGACAGACTCAGTGTGATTGAGTTGGACCGCGACTTGGCCGCGAAGCTGCGCACCAACCCTGGGCTGGATGTGATCGAGTCTGATGTGTTGCGGGTGGACTTCACCGGTTTGGCCCATAAGCTCGGTGCGCCCAAACTGCGTGTGGTGGGCAACCTGCCTTACAACATATCCACCCCCATTTTGTTTCACTTGCTTGACCATGTCGACGTGGTAACAGACCAGCACTTTATGCTTCAAAAAGAGGTGGTTGAGCGCATGGTAGCCAAGCCTTCAACGTCGGCTTATGGGCGTTTGTCTGTGATGCTGCAGTGGCGTTACGAGATGGAGAATTTTTTGTTTGTCCCGCCACACAGTTTTGTCCCTCCCCCGCGTGTTGACAGCGCGGTGGTGCGCATGGTGCCGAAGGCGGACAGCGCGCCGGTTCGTTTGAAAGAGTTTTCTGAGATGGTCCAAGTGGCGTTTAGCCAACGCCGCAAAGTGTTGCGCCACACACTGGGTGCATGGTTGGCAAATCGTGGCTACACAGGCGACTTTGATTTGCGTCAGCGTGCCGAGCAAGTGTCTGTGCAAAGTTACCTAGATCTGCACTTCAGTCTGCCAGCAGCCTAGCGTTGTTTGTGCAGGCGTAAAAAAACCACCTAAGCCATGCAGCCAGGTGGTTTTTTTACGATTATGTTAGCTTGTTAAGCCGCGCTTAGCCAGTAGCCTGCATTGAATGGGCTGCTCATGCGCAACGCCATGGGGCTGATATCAACCAATTTGTCGGTTGGCATGGGTTCGTCGGTGCTTCCTTCAATGCTGATGGTCTCGCCGGTAGAGGCGCGTGCCACTGAGAACGAGTAGAAACAGCGAAACGGCACTTTGCGGTCGCTCCAGTAATCAGCTGTATCGCGGAAGATATCAAGCAACTGCTCGCGCGCTTCCTTGTCGAATTTGGCATGCGACGGGATATGCTCCAACACGACGACAAAGCCAGTTTGCGGACCGGACTTGTGCAGGGTGTCTGTCATGGCGTCATACAGCGAATCGAAGTTCTTGTTGCTGTTAGCGGCCAACGTATATTGGCCGTTGATCAGGTCTAGAACGTCTTGCTTGGCAGCAGCTTTCGCTAAATTAGCATATAAAAAATGGTGGCCAAGCTGCTCGGCAGCGGTCTGCAATTCACTCACGCGGTGCGCGCGAATAGATTGAACAATGTTTGTACGTACGGTACGAAGCGGCGTGTCCATCTCCGTGTCTTTCTTTGTCAAGAGTCAATAAACCAAACTATTGTTGTTTTACAGCGCCTATTAAAACCACTGTCAACTACTCAGACACCACCAAGCGAAAGCTCGCGTAGTGGTTGTTTGTGTAGTAGCACAACAAGCTCACAACTTGTTTACCGCCACACACCAAGCGTCTCGCACCTCTGTGCGTCACACCCGGTGTTGTAACGGTGTATTCTTTATAAAAACCTCGCGTATTGGCTGGCAATAACCGTTCACGGTTGCCAAAAACTGTGCCATCTTTGTCGAACTTAAAAGGCCCACCTTGTAAGATCAGCGCGTAAACGCGTTGGCCTTCAGTTGGCAGTTGGGCCACAGCAATAAAATCACTGTGACCTTGTACCGCGTCGGTATCTGGCGAGTGCTGTCGGCTGTCAACCAGCAAGAGGCTTATAGCAACACCGGTCAGCAGAGCGACTGCAACAATGGCGCGTTTTAAGTTCAAAATATGCGAAATCTTCGTCTTAAGAGTCAACCTTGCGCCTAACATACCTGCCGAACGAGCTGTTAACATACGCGAGGGTTAACCCTCTAATCAACCGCGTTATTGTGCCTGAAGGCCGCTCAAAGCGCAAGTCCTAATTGCACACTGTGAAAAGCACCCCCGCCTAGCGGCAACAATGGTTATGTAGCAACCACACCACAGCAGTTGCGTGTCAAGGCGCGCAGCTCGGGCGTGGTTTCCTTTAGTTTCGTTTGGCGTTGGCGTCCGCCACAGTTAGGGCTGTCATATTCACAATGCGGCGAACGGTGGTGCTAGGGGTGAGTATGTGAACTGGCTTGCGTGCACCGAGCAGTACAGGGCCTATAGCAATGCCACCGCCAGAGGCAGTCTTCAGCAAGTTGTAGGCGATATTGGCTGCGTCGATATTGGGCATGACCAGCAAATTGGCTTCGCCTTTCAGCACCGAGTCGGGCATAAGCTTGCTGCGCGCTTGGGCATCCAAGGCCACATCGCCGTGCATTTCGCCGTCTACTTCCAGCCACGGTGCACGCTCGTTGAGCAAGGCCAACGTTTCGCGCATTTTGATGGCGCTGGGTTGGTTGCTAGAGCCAAAGCTGGAGTGCGATAGCAGGGCTACTTTGGGCGTCAGGCCGAAGCGCAGCATTTCTTCGGCCGCAGCCATGGTGATTTCGGCAAGTTCGTTGGCGTTTGGATCGTAATTCACGTGCGTGTCGACGATAAAAACTTGGCGTCCAGGCAGCATCAGGCCATTCATACACGCATAGGTGCATGCGCCATCACGTTTGCCAATAACGGGGTCAATGTAGGCCAAGTGGTCGTTGGTACTGCCCCACGTGCCGCAGATCAGGCCGTCGACATGGCCAGTTTCCAGCAACATAGCGCCAATGAGTGTGAGACGGCGGCGCATCTCGATTTTTGCCAGCTGTTGCGTCACACCTTGGCGTGCGGTTTTCTTGAGATATGCCTGCCAAAAGCTGCGGTAGCGCTCATCTTGCTCGACGTTTACTACATCATAGTCAACGCCCGCGTGAAGGCGCAGGCCAAATTGCGCTATGCGCGATGCAATGATGGCAGGACGGCCAATCAGTGTGGGTCTGGCCAAGCCTTCATCCACCACCACTTGACAGGCACGCAATACACGCTCCTCTTCGCCTTCTGCGTAAGCCACTCGCTTGCGAGTGGCTTGCTTGGCAGCTGCATAAATAGGCTTCATAAGAGTGCCTGAAGCGAACACAAAGCTTTGCAGGCGTTCGCAGTAAGCGGCCATGTCTGTAATAGGGCGGGTGGCGACGCCACTGTCCATAGCGGCTTGCGCCACTGCAGGTGCAATCTTCATCATCAAGCGCGGGTCAAACGGTTTTGGGATGAGGTACTCAGGGCCGAATGTCAATTTTTCACCCAGATAGGCAGCGGCCACCACTTCGCTTTGCTCGGCTTGCGCCAGCTCGGCAATGGCATGAACCGCAGCGACTTCCATTTCGTCAGTAATGGTCGACGCGCCGGCGTCTAAAGCGCCCCTAAAAATGTAGGGAAAGCACAGCACGTTGTTGACTTGGTTGGGATAGTCGGTCCGGCCCGTGGCCATGACCGCGTCGCTGCGAACGGCATGAACCTCTTCGGGGGAAATCTCAGGGTTTGGGTTGGCCAGCGCAAAAATCAGCGGCCGCTCGCCCATGTTGGCGACCATGTCGGGCTTTAGAACGCCACCAGCTGACAAGCCTAAAAAGGCATCTGCCCCTTTGATAGCTTCTGCCAGTGTGCGCTGTGAGGTAGGTTGTGCAAATTGAATCTTGTCGGCATCCATCAACTCAGTGCGACCTTCGTATACCAGGCCCGCCAAGTCGGTGACCCATATGTTTTTGCGGGGCAGGCCAAGTTTGACCAGCAGCGCCAAGCATGCCAAAGCGGCCGCGCCTGCGCCAGACACCACCAGTTTGGTGTTCTTGATGTCTTTGCCCAATACTTTTAAACCGTTCAAGAAGGCCGCACCTACCACAATAGCCGTGCCGTGCTGGTCATCATGGAACACAGGAATGCTCATTCGCTCACGCAGCTTGCGCTCTACATAAAAGCAGTCTGGCGCTTTGATGTCTTCAAGGTTGATGCCCCCAAATGTAGGCTCCAGTGAGGCGATTATTTCAACCAACTTCACCGGGTCTTTTTCATTAATTTCGATGTCGAATACATCGATACCCGCAAACTTTTTGAACAGTACGGCCTTGCCTTCCATCACTGGTTTTGCGGCCAGGGGCCCAATGTCGCCTAGGCCTAGTACGGCAGTGCCGTTGGTGATGACGGCCACCAAGTTGCCGCGGCTTGTGTACTTGAATGCCGCACTGGGGTCGGCCACAATTTCTTCACAGGGTGCCGCCACGCCTGGTGAGTAAGCCAATGCCAAGTCACGTTGGTTGGTGAGTTGTTTGGTCGCCGCGATGGCGATTTTTCCTGGCGTCGGAAACTCGTGGTATTCGAGTGCAGCTTTGCGCAGTTCTGCTTGTTTGTTGGCTTTGGCCTCAGCGCTTTGATTAGAGTCAGTCATGGGTGTGAACACTTGTTTAAAACAACACGGGGTTGCGCGCGTGAGTGCGCAGGGGCTTATTGTAGGCAGGGCCTATGGTTGTTATTCGTCTGAAAGCGTGGCGTTGGGGTCATGCGCTTTTGACTAGTATGTATGTAAAAAAGCTAAATTTAAACTCATTAGCGTGTTTCAGTGCGGGATTAACGGGTTAGTCGTTGGCATAGCGGGCCCACATAGCGTGGGCTTGGCTGGCAATAGAGACCTCTTGCGCGCCAGGTTGCAGTTCGAGTGTCTGCCCGGCCTCAACGCTGCCCATGCGCTCTACTGCCAAATAAAAGCCACAGTTGGCTTGGGTCACCATGTCTTTGGCGGCTGTGGCATAGCCCATAACCGCGTTGAACTTGCTACAGGGTTGGCGTACGCGCGTCACGCGCAGCACCACATTGGGCCCTACCAACTTGTCGCCGACGAACACGTGTTGTTCTAAAAGGCCGGTGATGGTGAGGTTCTCACCCATGGTGCCAGGTGGCAAGGCTTGTTCAAACAAATCCAGTCCCAGCGCTTGGCGGCGTTGCTGCCAGTAGGCGTAGTGTTCCACAGGGTAGGCATAAACAGCTTGGCTGATACCCCCGTGAATGGACAACTCCACTTGCTCGTCACCCTCTAAACCAAGTGCGGCGACCTCAACCCCACCCGTGCGTGCGCGCTTGCCTATGGCCGAGCGCATGCGGCGTTTACCCACGTGTAGGTTGTGCGCGAGGGCGGTGTTCACGCTCACTATAGAAACGCTCATGCCTATGCCATCAATGCTTCAATATCGTCGATGGCCACAGGAACCCCGCGCGAAATAAGCTCGCATTCACCTGCACTCACCACGGCATCGTCCTCAATGCGAATGCCAATGTTGTGGAAGTGTGCTGGCACCGCATCGCTGGGTCTGATGTACAAGCCAGGTTCTATGGTCAGTACCATGCCTTCTTGCAGGTGGCGTGTCAGAGGCGGCGTGTGTTGTTGCGCCTGCAAGTCAGTGCCCGCATAGCGGCCACAGTCGTGCACGTCTAAGCCCAGCCAATGGCTGGTGCGGTGCATGTAAAAAGGTGTGTAGGCTTTCATGGCTATAGCCTCGTCGACGTTGCCAACCAGCTGCTTGTTCAAAATGCCAAGGTCAAGCAGACCTTGCGTGAGCACTTGAACGGCGGCCTCATGCGGCTGGTTGAACCGCGCCCCTGTGCGCGCGGCGTTAACGGCGGCCACTTGGCTGGCCAGCACCAATGCATACACGTCGCGTTGTGGCGCTGTGAATCGGCCATTGGCCGGAAAGGTGCGCGTGATGTCACTGGCGTAGCCGTCTAGCTCGCAGCCCGCATCAATCAGCACCAAGTCGCCGTCTTTAACTGCGCCGGTATCAGCGCGGTAATGCAGTACGCAGGCATTGGCACCTGCGGCAACAATCGAGGTGTAAGCGGGAAACTGTGAGCCGTGCTGGCGAAACTCGTGCAGCAACTCTGCTTCTAGGTGGTACTCACGCAAGTCAAGGTGGTCGCGAAGATCTCTAGCGCTGCGCTGCATGGCGCGTATGTGTGCATTGGCTGAAATGCTGGCCGCTCTGCGCATGGTGGCCAGCTCTGTAGCGTCTTTGATGAGGCGCATTTCGTCAAGGAGCAAGCAGGCATCGCGCTGCGTAGTGGGGCATGTAACGCCAGCGCGCGCTTGCGCGCGAACCGAGCCTAGCCAACGCTCGACGTTGGTGTTGAGCTGTTCGTGCGTGGCAAACGGCCACCACACAGCGTCTTTATTACCCAGCAATTTAACCACTGTGGCGTCTAACGCGGTGGTGGCTGCTGCAGCGTCAATGCCTAAAGCTGAAGGGGCAGCATCCGGGCCAAGCCTAAAGCCATCCCACGTTTCACGCTCCAAATCCTTAGGCAAGCACACCAATGTGGTGTGCCCACTGCTGTCTATAAGCAGCGTGGCGCCAGGCTCGGTAAAGCCGCACAGGTAAAAAAAGTAGCTGTCAAAGCGATACGGAAAGTCAGCGTCACGGTTGCGCATCCGCTCAGGCGCAGTTGGAATGATCGCCAGCGCGTTAGGCCCCATGGTGCTGGCAAAGGCAGCGCGGCGTTGGGCGTGTAATGGGGTATTGATTGGTATGTGCATGGCGATGTGTGGTGTGTCGTATCTTGACGTCTCAAGCTTATGCGGTTTGGTTGAGCTGGTCCAGGCGCTGTGGGGTGCCCACGTCTACCCATTCGCCTTGAAAGCGTTGGCCCGTTACAAGACCTTGGTCCATGGCCAAGCGCAGCAGTGGTGCAAGAGGCAACGAGTCACCGCGTGGATTGGCGTGTGCAATGTTGCACCAGGGAGCTGTGAATAAAGCGGCTTTGAACAAGCCAATGGTGGCGTAAGTGAGCATCTCGCCTTGGGCGCTAGCGCCATAGGACAACAAGTCATTGTCTCCCAAAGCAAAATCGCCGTGTGGGTTGTGTGTCGGGTTGGCTACCAGCCACAAGTGGGCCAATGCCTGGCCATGTACAAATTGTTGTGCAACATCTTGGTCAAATACAAAGGTGGGGGCAAACACGTCGCCAGCAGCTAGCCAAAATGCGTCGCCCAACATGGGCAAAGCGCGCGCAATGCCGCCTGCGGTTTCTAGCGCGTGGCCAAAGTCTTGGCCCTCGTGGGAATAGCGCAGTTGTAAGCCGTGGGCTTGCGCGCCAAACTCAGTTTCAATAAGTGCGCCCAGCCAAGCCGTATTAAGCACGCATTGTTGTATGCCGCTGCGGCGCATGGCCTGCATGGTCCAGCCCACAAGCGGGCGGCCTCTAACGGGCAGAAGGGGCTTGGGGCAGGTGTCTGTAAGTGGGCGCATGCGCTCACCTCGACCCGCACCCAACAACATGGCGGTGGTGATCATGTTGCAATTGTCCCGCATTACGTGCCGCATTGCGCTGCGCCGTCAGAGACAACCTGTTGGGATGATGTTCATGACCAGTTAAAATCAGTGGGCTTTGCTACATTTAGCTTCAAGCTACCCAATCTCAGCTCTCATCGAAAGACTCTATGGCCAACCCTACCAATATGGCCAATGCCGTTCGCGCATTGGCAATGGATGCCGTCCAACAAGCAAACTCAGGACACCCTGGTGCCCCAATGGGCATGGCCGATATGGCCGTGGCATTGTGGTCGCGCCATTTAAAGCACAACCCCAAAGATCCCTCATGGGCCAACCGCGACCGCTTTGTGCTGTCCAACGGTCACGGCTCCATGCTGATTTATGCCCTGTTGCATCTCACTGGCTACGATTTGCCGATGGACGAGTTGAAAAACTGTTACAACCATATTTGGACAAACAGCCTT
>CALBWZ010000137.1 GCA_937893415.1 uncultured Comamonadaceae bacterium
GCTTTGGCCTGCGACCGTTCTTACCATTTGGCATTGCCAGACAGCCCAGCGCTTGCACCCACCATTGCTACAACCGCAGTGAACTTTGAGTTGTTCCCAATGGCCACTGGCCAAACGCGGCTGACACGCCGCTTTTATGGAGAGGCCCAACCGCTGGATGCCGTGACAGCCGCCTCAGGACAGGCCTTAGACGCTGAAGCCGCGTATGCACTGGGCTTGGTGACTGCCAGCCCCGACGATTTGGATTGGGCAGACGAGGTGCGCATTGCATTAGAAGAGCGCGCCGCCATGTCGCCAGATGCACTCACGGGCATGGAAGCCAACCTGCGCTTCAACGGCCCAGAAAACATGTTCACCCGCGTATTTGGCCGCCTGACAGCGTGGCAAAACTGGATATTCCAACGCCCCAACGCCGTTGGTGCCAAAGGGTCATTGAAGGTGTACGGCACCGGTGAGAAGTCTGCCTTTGACTGGACGCGCGTTTAACGCACCCTTGTTTCTTTTTAAGTTGTGCGGCGGCTAACTGGTGGCACGCCGCAACCTAAAAACGGTTGCCACCCAACCCACACAACTGTCAACTACTTTTTGGAGAGCGACATGTCCGGTATCAACTACAGCGAAAAAATTCCCAACAACGTCAACTTGAGCGACGACCGTACCCTGCAGCGTGCGCTGGAACAGTGGCAGCCCAACTTCATCAACTGGTGGTACGAAATGGGACCAGAGGGCAGTGCGGACATGGATGTGTATTTGCGCACAGCCGTCAGCGTAGACCCACAAGGCTGGGCACAGTTTGGTCATGTCAAAATGCGCGACTACCGCTGGGGCATTTTCTTAAACCCAGGCCAAGATGACCGCACCATCGGTTTTGGTGACCACAAGGGTGAAAAGGCCTGGAACGACGTGCCGGGTGAATACCGTTCAAACTTGCGCCGTATCATCGTTACACAGGGCGACACAGAACCAGCTTCAGTCGAGCAACAGCGCCACTTGGGCGGCACTGCGCCCAGCATGTACGATTTGCGCAACCTCTTCCAAATCAACGTAGAAGAGGGTCGCCACTTATGGGCCATGGTTTATTTGCTGCACAAGCACTTTGGTAGGGACGGACGTGAAGAAGCCGACGCGCTGCTGCAACGCAACAGTGGCGATGAAGACAACCCACGCATCTTGGCGGCATTTAACGAGCAAACACCTGACTGGTTGAGCTTCTTCATGTTCACCTATTTCACAGACCGTGACGGTAAGTTCCAACTGTGCGCCTTGGCGGAGTCCAGCTTTGAGCCACTGGCACGCACCACAAAGTTCATGCTCACTGAAGAAGCACACCACATGTTTGTGGGTGAAAGCGGTATCTCACGCACCATTCAGCGCACGTGCCAAGTGATGAACGAGCTCAAAACAGACGACCCGAAAAAATTACGAGCCGCTGGTGTGATTGACCTGCCCACCCTGCAGCGCTATCTGAACTTTCACTTCAGCGTCACCATTGATTTGTTTGGTGCTGACGAGTCTAGCAATGCAGCAACTTTTTACAGCACTGGCATCAAAGGCCGCTACGAAGAAACCAAGCGTGACGACGACCATATACTGAAAGACCGCACTTACCCAGTGTTACAGGTCAAAGACGGTCACTTGGTGACCAAAGAAGTTCCTATGCTCAATGCACTGAATGAAGTTCTGCGTGACGACTACATCAAAGACAGCGTGTCTGGCGTAGAGCGGTGGAATAAAGTCATCACGAAAGCTGGCATAGACTTCAAACTGCGCGTGCCACACAAGGCCTTTAACCGCAATATTGGTGCCTTGGCAGGTGCCAACGTCACACCTCAAGGCGAGGTGGTGAGCGTATCAGAGTGGCGTTTGCGTGCTGGTGAGTGGTTGCCAAATACAGACGACCGCGCCTTTGTGGCCAGCCTCATGCACCGTGTTGTAGAACCAGGTAAGTTTGCCAATTGGATTGCACCACCCGCCTTAGGCATCAATCGCCAAGCTGCTGATTTTGAATACGTGCGCTTCAGCTAAAGACGCACCACACTGATTGTTTGGTTTATGAACGTACGCAGCCCACAAGCAACCATCGCCGATACACCCCAAGTGGGCAGTGCGGTGCTAGAACAGCACCTCATTGACCCGGAGATTTGTATTCGCTGCAACACCTGTGAGGCTACCTGCCCCATAGGTGCCATTAGCCACGACGACACCAACTACGTGGTGGACGCCAGCAAATGCAATTCATGTATGGCGTGTATTGCGCCTTGCCCTACAGGGTCTATCGACAACTGGCGCACAGTCTGGCGCGCCACGGCCTACACGCTGGATGAACAACTGGGCTGGGATGAGTTGCCAGAACAACAGGAGATCGGTGCGGATACGGCGCAAGTGGACAGCGATACGACTGGAACAACGGCAACGCATGCACTGACACACGAATCAGCTAGCCTGCCAGCAACAACGCAAACAACCCTGCCCATGAGTTCCACAGCGGCGCCATGGTCAGCGGCACCGGTTGTGACACAGCTGTTTGGCCCCAAGGCAGACTCACCGTTTGCAGTTGCAAAGGTGGTTGGCAACCACCGAGTAACGGATGCTGTCAGCCATGGCGGCGAAGACAACGACACCCACCACATCGTGCTGGACTTTGGTGACACGCTATTCCCAGTGTTAGAAGGCCAGTCAGTTGGCATCACACCACCCGGGGTTGATGCCAAAGGCCGACCTTACCAACCTCGGCAGTACTCGATAGCGAGCGCACGCAACGGCGAACGTCCAGGCTACAACAACGCATCGATTACGGTTAAGCGCGTACTCGTAGACCACAATGGCCAAGCCACGCGCGGCGTGGCGTCTAACTACGTGTGCGACCTACAGGTGGGTGACAGCGTCCATATTGTTGGGCCATTTGGTAGCAGCTTCCTCATGCCCAACCACCCCGGCAGCCATATCGTGATGATTTGCACAGGCACTGGCAGCGCACCCATGCGGGCCATGACAGAGTGGCGCAGACGAGAAGCACGCAACGACACATTTGCAGACTCGCAATTGCTGCTGTTTTTTGGCGCGCGGTCACAAGCCGAACTCCCCTACTTTGGCCCGCTGAAAAAACTACCTGCAAACTTCATCACCACCCACTTGGCCTTGTCACGTGAACCAGGCACACACAAACGCTATGTGCAAGATGTCATGCGCGAGCAAGCGGTCGTTTTGGCCCCCCTGCTCACGGACCCCAACGCCTACTTTTATGTCTGCGGCTTGAAGGCTATGGAGACTGGCGTGCTGGATGCCATGAAAGCTATTTGCGAACAACACCAACTTGATTGGATAGGCGTTGCGGCAGACATGAAGGCCGCTGGGCGCCTGCATTTAGAGACGTACTAAATAGCGGTCACTGCAGGCAATCAAACTTTTAATTGTGCCTTCTTAAAAGGGCCCGGCTTTGCAGCCAACATACGCAACAACGCACAGGCCGACAACATCGCAATGAATAGCTGGGTTATTTGCAATACAACTGGACCTTGCTGTTGGATTCCTAGGCCAACCCACAATAATGCTGCAGGCCCTAAGCCGGCGACAGACACGGCGAGCACCCAGTGCTCTCTCACAGCATCTGACCTTGTGCTGCCCTTTACGCAGTGGAACGCCCACGCAAACGCCTGTAACAACATACCTGCAAACCAATACGCAACATCGGAAGCTAGCAGTATGGACCCGCACACCAACAGCGCCAAACTCCACATGCGCCACGCATTGACATGCAATACATGGCGGAAGTTAGATGTGCGGTTTATCAGCCACTGGGCTATCGCCGGCAAGCCGGCCATCAGTAACAAATGTATGAGCAGACTGTCTTCGCTTGACCAGCCTGTTCCTGCACACCACGCATGGCCTTGCCATACAGTCGCCATCATCAAACCCATGGCCATAGGGGCTAGTTGTTCAGACCAACGCGCGTGGGCACGGCTTGCACCTTGAGCATCGCAACTGCTGGCATGACTTACCAACAAACCAACACACGCGAACACCGCTAGTGCAACGCCAATGCCTGACCAAGCTCCAGGCATAAACCACATACCCGCAACACATACAGCCGCCACCAATGGGTACCACATTGATTGAGCACACTGATTAGAAAGAGACTGGCTACGCGCTTCAGTCAGACCCAACAACAGGCCCCACAGCACTGAAGCTGTGTTCAACGCAGCATAGTCATAATTGGCAAACGGATTAAGACCTGTAAATGCCAACATGCATGCCGCGCCCAGCCCACAACAAAAGACCCATGAACTTGCAACAGCGTGTGTCCGTGCATATTGTTTGGCACCAATTCGGCATGCCCACCAGAGCACCAAAGGGATCACACCGCTGGCGTATAGCCAACCAAGCTGAATGCCTTGGTGACCCAACCAGAACCAGCCCATCAACATCAATATCCAGCCTGCAGTAGGCGCGCCGTGCGTACGCAGCATCAACAACTTAGGCTTGGCTAAAGTTGTGAATTTGGTCATTTCCAATAGCTGAATGAACGCTGGCATTGAAAGACACAATGATGCGGTCTTGCTCTCCCGCATACGGCATAGCCTGGTGAGCCAACCAAGACGGGAACACAACCAATTGCCCAGGAACTGGCTGTATATCTATATGCCCTGACTGCAAGTAAGCATTGCCAAAATCCATACTCGCGCCGGCTTGTTGCGTAAAGTGAGGGCCGTAAAATCTAGTCACGCCGTTGAGCTGACCAAATACCTTGTTGGCATGGCGCTTTGGCGCATTGTCAACTTGTACGCAATAAACACCTGACCAGGAACAGTTGCCATGGGTATGAATGTCATGGTGACTACCCATTTGTGAAATTTGAAACCAAATGCTGGGTATCGCTATTTGCAAGCCAGGTGAAGCTTCCGGCCAGTGCCCTTGGTTTGCCAGCACCACAGTTTGGCGCAGACCATCCACAATAAAAGCCAATAATTGCTGCCACTCGGCCAACTTGATACGCTGCAACAAGTCATCGGAGCTGGCATAAAAAGGCGCGCCCGCTACGGCTCTGCTGTCAGTAAGCCGCATCGTTTTAAACACCTTGGCCAGGGTTGCGTTCACATCGCTGGCGTGCTCAAATCGGTGAACACCAAGAGGCGTTTGCCACAACTGGAGCAAAGGATCAGGTTGCAGCATATCGAACTATTTCTCTATGG
>CALBWZ010000138.1 GCA_937893415.1 uncultured Comamonadaceae bacterium
AGCATCCAAACGCTGTTTGGCAGCCTGGGCTGCCTCGCTGTTGGGGAAATTGGTAATCAGGGCTTGAAGGTTTTTTCTAGCGCCCAGTTTGTCAAGCAACTCAACTTGGCAATTGGCCTTGGCCAACATGGCCTCTGGCACACGTAAGTGCTGGGCAAATTGATTGGTTAGCTGGTCAAATGTTGTGAGTGCGGCGCCATATTGGCCAGTTGCGTAATAGGCGTTCCCTAGCCAAAACAACACACTAGGCGTGTAGCCAGACTCTGGAAAGTCGCGCAATATACCTTGCAACACCACCCTAGCCTTTTCAAAGTCACTGCCACGAAGGGCCGTCATCGCGCTCTCATAGTCTGCCTTCTCTTTAGGGCCCACACTGAAGTTTTCGCGGTCAACACTCACCACCATGGGCTCAAGCAGGCTGAGACGGTTGTCGGTGCTGTTGACCAACCGGCTAAGGTCATCAACTGTGCGGCTGAGTTGCTCATTTTGGCCTCGCAATTGGGAAATCTCGCTTCGTAAACGCTCATTTTGATTGGCTAAATCAAGAATGCTCTCGCTAGTGGCAACTTTGGAGAGCTTGTCTTGCATGACTTGCAAACGTTCCTGAGATGCCTGCATGCGTTCCTGAGATGCCTGCATGCGCTGGCGCAAATCAATAATGGCACGCCTAGCTTCATCGTCTTCAAACAAAGCACCATAGCTGGTTTGTGAGGCTACGACCAACATGGCGACCAATCCCCAACGGGCTGCCTGCACACGCGCAAACTGTAATTTATTCAACATATTGATCCGTCGGGACTGACACAAGACCACCAAATGCCGACTCTGCGGCATGGTCTTGGTCAGCCATTGGTTTAAAACGTCTTAGCGGTAATTAATCAGTGCGCGGCGGTTTAGGCTCAAGGTGGCCTCGTCACCGCCGACTGCAGCAGGCTTTTCTTTACCAAAGCTCACTGCCTCTATTTGTGACTCTTGAACACCCAACAAAGCCAGGGCGCGGCGAACCGCTTCGGCTCGTTGCTGACCAAGCGCCAGGTTGTACTCACGTCCACCGCGCTCGTCAGTATGGCCTTCAACGGTCACAGCGCGGGCACGGTCTGCATTGAGAAAGCGTGCATGGGCAGCCAACAACGGCGTGAATTCGTCGCTAATGGCAAAGCTGTCAAACGTAAAGTAAACCAACCTAGATAAAGACGCTGGAGGCTGCTGCGCTTGGGACTCACTGGCATTGATCTCGACGCCAGCTACGCCCTTGTTATCAACGCCGGCAGCATTGGCAGCATTGGCAGCATTGGCAGCTGTGGCAGCACCAGCGTTGGCGGCGTTGGACTCATCCAACGAAATGCCACTGGCACATCCGCCAAGAACGAGGCTTAAACATAACAGGGCCATTAATGGCAGCGCCGATTTTTTCTTTAACATGATTGCTCCAGTTCAGACAAAGTACAAATAAAACAAATAAAACAAATAAAACAAATAAGAGATCAGGCCGAATACTTGCTATAGACCCAACGTTACACCTTAACAAAAATATAAGTCAGAAAAATAGGTGGTAGCCCGATTACAAACGGTATGGTCCCCAATCGGGCTCACGTATGTCACCTGTGGCCCCCGCTAAACGGGTGCGCACACGGCCATCAACCGACACAGTCATCAATGCTTCCCGCCCATCGACACGGGTTGCGTAAATAACCATCCGACTATTGGCCGAGAAACTGGGACTTTCATCCGCGTCGGTATCGGTTAAGCCCCTAATCTCGTTGTTTTCAAGATTTAACACTTGTAGACGGAAGCGCCCATCAATTCGCCCTACAAACGCAAGCCATTTGCCATCGGGACTTGGGGAAGGTGAAATGTTGTAGCCACCCTGAAAGGTGATGCGCGCAGCTGCGCCGCCTTGGCTGGGCATGCGGTAAATTTGAGGGGAACCGCCTCGGTCGCTCACAAAATAAATAAACTTCCCGTCAGGTGCATACGCCGGCTCTGTGTCAATGCTGCCGGTACGCGTCAACCGCGTGGGAGAACCACCGTCTTTGGCCAGTGCAAAAATTTGTGAATTTCCTGACGTCGTTAAGGTAGCCAGCAAGGTTTGACCGTCCGGCGACCACGCAGGCGCAGAATTTGAGCCCTTGAAGTTGGCCATCATGCGGCGCTTACCAGTGGCAACGGTGTGGGCAAAAATGACGGGTTTGAGCGCCTCAAACGACACATAGGCCAATTGGCTGCCGTCCGGAGACCAGGCCGGTGAAATAACTGGCTCGGGACTGCTAAGGGCCACTTGGGCGTTTTCACCATCGGCATCAGCCACCCACAATTTATGGCGGGTAGCCGACTTGGTGACATAAGCAACCTTGGTAGAAAACACCCCCTTCTCACCCGTTAACTTTTCGTAGATAGCATCAGCCACACGGTAGGCTGCTAGACGACCCAAGTTGCCGTCGATTGGAACACTCACACCGCCCAAATCCTCCGCCCTGACGACATCCCACAAACGAAAGCGCACACCCCAACGCTGGCCGTCTAGCTTGTTGACGCTGCCAGTAATGAGTGCGTCGACCCCGCGCGCCCGCCATGGCCCCAGATCTGGGCGCGAAGATTCGTCAAGCTGCTCGGTATCCATGGGCACAACACGGAACAAGCCGCTGCGCTCAAGGTCAGCCGTAACAATATCGTCGACTTGACTGGTCAACAGCTTACGGCCTTTAAACGGGGCAATTGCAAAGGGGCGCTGGGTAAGTCCTACGCCAGCCACATCCACTCGAAACTGGGCGTACGCCGCCAGCGGCATGCTGGTCATAGCCAAGCCCCCTGCGCTTGAAGCAGCCACCAACATTGATCGTCTGCTGAGACGGACCATTGGTGAGGTGCATGTATCGGCACTAACAGCGGCTGTAGACCGTATCTTGAAAGACTTGGCGACGGGTGTTCTTGATTCAGGCATACGGGGTGACACTCTAGTTGGTCTGCGACCAGTAGATAATAACGGACGATGGCGACAAGCACGTTTAATTCCTTGCGCCAAGCCCTTGTTTATGAGCTACTGCCGCTTGGCATTACCATCACCTTACTTTGATACAACACACACAACAGACTCAAACACAGACAGATGTGAATACGCCAACTGCAACTGAGACCACCGTGCCACCCATGCGCACCAGGCTGGTTCGCCTGTGGCCCTATTTTAAAGATGGACGCACAGCCCTGGTTTGGATTGTCGTAGCCAGCTTGGTAGGCGCATCAACTGAACCCATGATTCCAGCGCTGCTGCAAGGTCTGCTGGATGAGGGCTTTGCAGCGCAATCTGTGCCGCTTTGGATGATTCCAGTGGCGCTGCTGGGCGTGTTTGGTCTGCGTGGTGCGGCAGGCTTTGCAGCGCAATATTTACTGTCGTATGTCGCGAATGGCGCCATGCTCAACTTGCGCCAAGCCATGTTCAAGCGTTTAAGTGCCGCCCAACTCAGCTTGTTTCAAACACAATCTGCCAGCAGCCTGTCCAACACCTTGGTCTATGAAGTGCAAAATGGCACCAACTTGCTGGTGGGCGCGCTGCTGGTGTTGACCAAAGACAGCTTGACGCTCGTTGCATTGCTCGCTTATTTGTTTTATCTCAACTGGCAACTCACGCTGATTGTCTTGCTGGTCTTTCCCGCCTTGGTGTTGGTCATGCGGGTTCTATCCAAACGCCTGTATGGCCTGACCAGACGCAGCCAGTTGGCCACAGACGAGTTGGCCTATGTAGTTGAAGAAAATGTATTGGCCCACCACATGATTCGCCTGCATGCGGCCCAATCGTCTCAAGAAGACCGCTTCGCCAAGCTCAGTATGCAGTTGCGTGGCTTGGCACTGCGTTCCACAGTAGCCTCCGCTGCCATGACTCCTTTGACACAAATGCTGGCCGCTATGGCATTGTCGGCAGTGGTGTCTGCTGCGCTGTGGCAAGCCAATACACAAGGCACCTCTGTGGGTAGTTTTGTCTCATTTGTTACGGCCATGCTGATGCTGGTAGCCCCCATCAAACACTTGGCGGATGTTGCCAATCCCGTTACAAGAGGCTTGGCAGCACTTGAACGCGGCTTGGAACTGATTGAGCATGTGGCTGAGCAATCCAGTGGTGCGCACAAACAAGATGCAGCTCGTGGACTCCTCGCATTCAGCAACGTGTGCGTGCGCTACCCATCTAAAGAGGACATGGCGCTAGACAACGTGAGCTTTCACATCAACCCAGGGGAAGTCGTGGCATTGGTGGGGCAATCAGGTGCCGGTAAAACAACATTGGTCAACTTGTTGCCTCGGTTTGTAGAGACCACCTCGGGCTGCATTGAGCTCGACGGTGTGGCGCTGCCCGAATGGGACTTGCGAAACTTACGCGCGCAGTTTGCGATGGTTAGCCAAGATGTGGTGATGCTCAACGACACGTTAGCCGCCAACATCGCCTTGGGCCAAAACATAGACCGCGACCGCGTCAATGCGGCAGTGCGAGCCGCAAATTTAGTTGATGTTGTTGCGTCTATGCCGCAAGGAATTGACCAAACTGTTGGTCACAATGCCACGCAACTGTCGGGCGGACAACGCCAACGTTTGGCCATTGCCCGCGCAATTTATAAAAATGCGCCCATCCTCATATTGGACGAGGCCACCTCGGCTTTAGACAACGAGTCAGAACGCTTGGTTCAAGAAGCCATGAACACACTTATGCAGGGCCGCACCACTGTGGTGATTGCCCACCGCCTGTCAACCATAGAACACGCAGACCGCGTGTTGGTTATGAGCAAGGGGCAAATAGCAGAGCAAGGCACGCATGCACAACTGTTGGCACTTGAGGGTCTATACGCCAAGCTGCATGCGCAGGGCACAGTTAACGGTTAACGCTTAACCTTTGAGAACTGCAAGCTGACACATCAAACCAGCTGCTGCTCTAGCCATGGCCGCAAGGCCTGTCCTAGCTCAATACGATGTTGTACATTTCAGGGCTTAGGCTGGTGTCGCCCTGCAGCTCTATGGGCTTGCCAATAAAGGCGCTCAGCCCTGCAAGGTGTCCACTCTCCTCGTCTTGAAGCATGTCGACCACAGAGGTGTGTGCAAGCACCCTAAACCTAGCCGGGTTGAAATTACGTGCTTCCGTGAGCAGCTCGCGCAAGATGTCGTAGCACACTGTACGCGCCGTTTTAACCGCACCGCGGCCATGGCATACCGGGCATTCGTTGCTGAGCACATGCGCCAAGGACTCGCGTGTGCGCTTGCGCGTAAGCTCCAACAAACCAAGCGCAGAAAACCCACCCAAACTGGTTTTTGTGCGGTCGCGGCTCAGATGCTTTTGTAACTCCGCCAACACCGCGGCGCGGTGTTTATCGGTGCTCATGTCAATGAAGTCAGCAATCACGATGCCACCTAAATTGCGTAGACGAAGTTGCCTAGCGATGGCTTGCGCGGCCTCTAAGTTGGTTTTAAAAATAGTCTCGTCAAAGTTTTTAGCGCCCACAAAACCACCCGTGTTGACATCCACAGTGGTCAGCGCTTCCGTTTGATCTATCACCACATAGCCGCCAGAGCGCAAGTCCACACGGCGTTGCAAAGCGGTGGCAATTTCAGCGTCAACGTTGTACAAATCAAACACCATACGCTCGCCTTGGTACAAACTAAGTTTGTCCAAGGTGTCAGGCATAAACGTGGTGGCAAAGGCTTGCATGGCGGCGAGTTGCTCGCGCGAATCTATGCGTATGCTGTGTGTTTGAGGCTCAACAATGTCGCGCAATACGCGTTGTACCAAACTCAAATCTTGATGCAACAGCGACGGCGCAGGCTGCGTGGTACTACCCAGTTTTATACGCCGCCACGCGGTTTTTAAATAGGCAATATCTTGTGCCAATTCGGTGTCGGTTGCGTCCTCTGCATTGGTGCGCAGTATGTAACCACCCAAGCGCGCGACGTCGCTGTCGCCCTGGCCTCTGAGGGCCAACACGCGGTTGCGTAATATCTCGCGCTGTTGCAACGGTATTTTTTGCGAGACACCAACGTGGTCGTCTTGTGGCAAATACACCAACAAACGCCCAGCCACACTAATTTGAGCACTCAGGCGCGCGCCTTTAGTCCCTATAGGGTCTTTGAGAACTTGCACCAACAAAGACTGACCTTCAAAAACCTGACGCTCAATCGGTGGCGCGGCCGCAACTTCGTCACCGTCTTTGTTGTGCTTGGCAGCCAAATTTGGAATCAAGTCAGCGACATGCAAAAAAGCAGCACGCTCTAAGCCAATGTCTATAAACGCCGACTGCATACCTGGTAACACGCGGGTGACCTTGCCCATGTAGACGTTGCCCACCAAACCGCGCTCAAGCGAACGCTCAATCAGCACGTCTTGCACCGCACCATACTCAATCACCGCGACGCGGGTCTCTTGCGGCGACCAATTAATTAAAATTTCATGGTTCATAGTTACATCGCCAATTTAACGCCAGCTCGGCCCAACAACTGCGCGGTCTCATACGCTGGCAAGCCCATGATGCCTGAGTAACTGCCGCTGATGCGCTGGGCAAACACGCCCGCCAAACCCTGAATAGCATATGCACCAGCCTTACCCATAGGCTCGCCGGTTGCGACGTATGCATTAATTTGAGCACGTGTCAACGTGGCAAAAGTCACTTGTGATTTGGACACAGCCAATTCAAGCAGCACGCCATGCAACTTGTCTAAACGCGCCACAGCCACGGCTGTGAAGACTTGGTGGGTGACGCCGCTGAGCGCTGCCAGCATCCGCCTGGCGTGAGCGGCACTGGTAGGTTTGCCAAACATATCGCCGCCCAAGGCCACTGTCGTGTCTGCGCACAGCACCACGCGTGGCGGCAGGCCTCGTGCATGCATACGTTGGACAGAGGCATTTAATTTAAGATGCGTGACGCGCTTGACATAGACCAACGCGCGCTCGTTTGGCAACACGGCTTCCAAGTTTTCTGCATCTGCCGCCTCAGCGCTGTTGGGAACCAACAGTTCTGTTTGGACACCCCATAGCTTGAGCAACTCCGCCCGCCTTGGACTTTGAGAGGCCAAGTAAATGGTGTTCTGGCTTAAGCTGGTACGAGGCTTTGTAGGCATACAGTGTCAGTACAGGTGAGTCGCAATTACTCGCGGTGGTAAGGGTGGTTGGCATTCACAGACCAAGCTCGGTACAACTGCTCAATAAGCAGAACACGTGCCATGGCATGCGGCAAAGTCAGGTCAGACAAACGGATACGTTGGTGGGCGTTGGCACGCAACTCAGGGTCTAGGCCATCGGGCCCGCCTACCAGCAGCGCGACGTCTGAGGCACCCAACTGCCACAGCGTCAGTTGCTCGGCCAGCTGCTTCGTGCTCACACTGACGCCGCGCTCGTCTAGGGCGACAATGCGGGCACCTTTGGGGATGTGTGCTTCTATACGGCTTCGCTCCGCAGCCATGATGCCAGCCATATCATTGGAGTGCCTGGGCTGGGTTTTAACCAAGCGCACATCCACCTTCAGCTCTGGTGGAAAGCGCTTGGCGTAGTCATCAAACGCCTTTTGAGCCCAATCAGGCATGCGCTGACCGACTGCGATGAGGATCAAACGCATCAGGAAAGAGGTGTCTTACTTGGCTTTTTTGGCAGCAGGCTTTTTAGCAATAACCCGCTTGGGAGCTATTTTTTTAGCGGCTGGCTTTGCTGTAGGCTTGGTCACAGCCTTGGCTGGAGATTTTGCGGCCGTCTTTGAAAGTGACTTAGAGGGTGTTTTTGTCGGCACTTTTGCAAGTGATTTTCTAACAACTGCTTTTTTGGCCGCAGGCTTGGGCTTGTTGACCGTCAGGGTCTTGGGCTTTGTGGTTGGTGCCAATGCTTTTTTAGCCGGTATTTTGGCTGCAACAGGTGCAGAGCCCCTCTTTGCAGACACCGCTTTTTTAGCTGGCGCTGCTTTTTTCGCAGATGAAGCTTTTTTAGCGGCTACGGGCTTGGTCGTTGTTTTGACCGCGGCTGGCTTTTTAGTCCCTGGCTTTTTGGCGGCAGGCGTGTCTTGCGCCATGGGCTCAGATGCCTTGGCCAAGCCACGCGTCTTGGCAAGCTTGATGCGCACCGGCTTGTCGCCCCAAATTTCTTCTAAGCGGTAGTACTCGCGAATAATGGGTTGCATCACGTGCACAACGGCAGAACCACAGTCAACAATAATCCATTCGCCGTTGCCCTCGCCTTCAACGCGGGGCTTGGGTAAGCCGGCGTCCCGGACTTCATCGCGCACGCTAGAAGCCAAGGCTTTCGTTTGGCGGTTGCTGGTACCGCTCACAATAATCACACGCTCAAACAAGGCCGACAAATGCTCAGTATCGAACACCACAATGTCTTTACCTTTAACGTCCTCTAACGCTCCTACTATCAGGTGTTGCAAGGAATGGATATCTGTTTTGGTGCTCATGGGGCGGCTTTTGATAGAAAAAAATAAAGAACGTTTTAAGGAACAGCTGTCGCGTCTCAGGCTTGATAAAGGCCATTTTTAGTTATGTAGTGTGCCACTTCTGGGCTAACCATCTCACGCCAGTCATCAAGTGGCTGCTCATTCGGCACATGATCACGTACATACGTTGAGCTGATTGACACTGGCAACATGGGCAACAACACCAAGCGCAGGCCTACAGCTTGCCATTCGCTTAGATCGGGCTGCGCCGGATTGGTCTCACTGGCGTCCACTCTATAGGCCACGGCCAGTAACACACGACTGGCTATATTTTGCCACTGATACCAGGTCGTAAAACGGCTTAATTGATCCCATCCTATAACCAGTACCCATTCAATAGGAGAAGTTAGATGCGCATACTTAGACTCAAGCGCTTGTAACGTATCTAAAGTGAAGCTTTCACCGCCACGCGCTATTTCGCAGTCGTCGACCACCACGTTGGCCAAATCGGCAAAGGCTAGCTGTGACATGGCCAAACGGTGAGGCGCTGCGCTGAGTTGGCGGGTTTTATGCCAGGCATGGCCTGTGGGCACCACATGCAAGGCATGAAGGCCTAATGTGTCCAGTGCCAATGCGGCCAAACGGTGGTGCGCCACATGAGGCGGGTCAAAAGAGCCGCCCAACATGCCGATGCGCATAGGTTTTGTTGCGCTCACTGCGGCGCGGGCGTTAGCCAATCACGCCTGACTAAGAAGTCGCTCAGCAGCAGGGCTTCTGGTGAATTGGGCGCCGGGGTGTTGGCATAAGACCAGGTCGCCATTGGCGGCATGGACAACAAGATTGACTCTGTTCGCCCGCCTGACTGCAAGCCAAAGTGTGTGCCACGGTCCCACACCAAATTGAACTCCACAT
>CALBWZ010000139.1 GCA_937893415.1 uncultured Comamonadaceae bacterium
TCACACCCCCGCCCGACTTGGTGGAGCCTGCGATTGCCTTGTCGGTGGTGCTGGCCGCCTTGAACAATTTGCTGGGCGTCAACTCGCTCAAGCGCTGGCGCTTGGCCTTTGTATTTGGCCTGGTTCATGGCTTTGGTTTTGCCAGCGTGCTGCTGGACTTGGGATTGCCTGCCAGCGCATTGGTCGCGGCCCTGGGCGGCTTCAATGTGGGCGTGGAGCTGGGCCAGTTGGCCATCGTGTTGGTGTTCCTGCCCATCGCTTGGCTCTTGCGCCACACCCGCTTTTACCGCTGGGTCATCGTCGCAGGGGGCTCGGCTGCCATTGTGGTTCTGGGCTTGTTCTGGACACTGGACCGCATCGGTTGGCTGGGCTGAGCGGCCGGCCGGCTCGCTTCAACCTATTTCCGGCAGTTGACAGGGCCTAAACCGGCGGCAAGCTAGACTGGGAGCCAGTTTCAACGGATTTGAGAGGGTCACCAAATGGGTGAAGCAAAAAGACGTCAAGTCGCTGTCCAAACGCAGGCCCTGGAGGCCATGGTGGTGGACACCCCGGGCGGTCGAATTCATGTGCAATGGGACCATGGCGCCAGCGCCACACCGAATGCACAGCTGACTTTTTTTGCAGAGTTCTTGGCCACCACGGGCGTCTACGACGCCTGGGTTGATAGCTGCCCCTTGAGCTACACCAGTCCCAACGCCCACAGCAAGCGCGATGTACTGGGAACATGGCTGCTGGCGATACTGGCCGGTCACAACCGCTACGCCCACATCACTGGCCTGCGAGGTGACGCGGTAAGTCCGCAGATTCTGGGGATGCAAAAAATCATCAGCGAAGACGCGCTGCGTCGCTCCTTGGCCCGGATGAGCGCCGAGCAAAGCCAGGCTTGGCTTGCGCCCCAACTCCTGGGCAGCGTGCAAGCCGCATTGAACACCCCGTGGATCCTGGACATCGACACCACCATCAAGCCTTTGTATGGCAAGCAAGATGGCGCCCAAGTCAGCTACAACCCCCACAAGCCGGGCAGGCCCAGTCACGCGCTGCACACCTACTGGGTGGGCAACCTGCGCTTGGTACTTGACGTGGTGGTATCGCCCGGCAAAGAGCACAGCGCAGGCAAAGCGCGTCCCGGCTTGATGGGCGTACTGGACAAACTCACACCTGAGCAGCGCCCAGCCCTGGTGCGGGGCGACTGCGGCTTTGGTAACGAGCCCTTCATCGCCGAGCTGGAATCGCGCGGCCAACCCTACCTGTTCAAACTGCGTCAGACGGCAGGGGTCAAGAAGTTGCTCGCCCGACAATTCGCCCGGGATGACTGGACGACGCCAGGCCCGAGCGATCAGGGCTGGAGCGCTGTAGAGGACACGCTCAAACTCTCAGGCTGGGACAAATCGCGCCGGGTGGTCATCTTGCGCAGAGCGGTCAAGACCGATTTGGCGCTGAGCCGAAAGACGGAAGACCAGCAGATTGAACTGCTGATGCCTGACAAAGACGTGCAGGCCTGGGAGTATGCGGTCTTGGTGACAAGCAGCGCCTATGTGCTGGAGGTGTTTGGTCAGCTCTACCGAGACCGGGCTGATTGTGAGAACGGCTTTGATGAGCTGAAGAACCAGTGGGGCTGGGGCGGCTTCACGACGCAGGACATTGAGCGTTGCCAGACGAGCGCCAGAGCCGTGGCGCTCGCCTACAACTGGTGGTCATGGTATTGCCGAGCAGCCAAGCCGGGCGTCAGGATGGAGGCCATCACGAGTCGAGCCCTGTTGCTGGCGGGTGTGGGCAGAGCGGTCAAACATTCTGGGCAGACGACGCTGTATCTCACGCCAATGCACGCCGCAAAAGACAAGCTGATGGCACTCATCGCCAACATCCGTGCGGCTTTAAGTCATGTCAGGGCAGTTGCGGAGCAGTTGCCTCAGACAGATCGCTGGCGGGCGTTTCTAGACTACGTGGTGGCAAAAATCACCCGGCCACTACCACCTTGGTTGCCATCAAAACAGCTAGAAGCTCAGGTCTGAACTGCTTTTTTTAGGTTCAATCACCCCAGCGCGTGTGAAACTTGCCTGCACGGTCCGTGCGCTGGTAGGTGTGGGCGCCAAAAAAATCGCGCTGGGCTTGTAACAAGTTGGCGGGCAAACGCGCTGAGCGGTAAGCGTCGTAATAACTCAGGGCACTCATGAAGGCGGGCATGGGCACGCCGTGCAATGCGGCCTGTGCCACCACTTCGCGCAGATCCTGCTGGTTGTCGG
>CALBWZ010000140.1 GCA_937893415.1 uncultured Comamonadaceae bacterium
CTAGGCGGGCTGTGGCGATTGGCATGTAAGCGTTTAAAAATGCATCACCCACAGACTGCATCATCTCAAAGCTGCGCTGAGGGCCTAAGCTTGCGAAGTCATCAAAAAATATGCCGCCTACCCCGCGCTGCTCATTGCGGTGAGCCAAATAAAAATACTCGTCACACCACGTTTTGAAACGGGGATACAAGTCAGGGCCAAATGGATGCAACGCGTCACAACAGGTTTGATGAAAGTGCTTGGCGTCGGCTTCAAAGCCGTAATAAGGCGTTAAATCCATACCAC
The DNA here is from genome assembly GCA_937893415.1 of uncultured Comamonadaceae bacterium. Lineage (GTDB taxonomy): Bacteria > Pseudomonadota > Gammaproteobacteria > Burkholderiales > Burkholderiaceae_C > RS62. Next base: position 286 of record CALBWZ010000140.1, read on the forward strand.
CGCCAAACCAGCACACAGCAGGACCGCCGCCTGTGGGTGTTGCGGCTATCATGCGCACATTCATGTGAACTGTTGGCACAAAGGGATTGCGCGGATGTAAAACAGCAGACACGCCCATGGCCTCAAAAGGCGCACCAGCAAGCTCGGGGCGGTGCTGCGTCGCAGATGGTGGCAGCGCTGGGCCAGAGACGTCAGAAAACCCGCAACCTGCACGCTCAAAGACAGGTCCATTTTCTAAAATTTGTGTGACGCCTTGACCTTGCAACTTCTCGCCAGGTGGCTTGTGCCAAGCGTCCACGTCAACATCTGTTCCATCTATCGCCTGAACAGCGGCCATGATGCGCTCTTGCAAACCCTGTAAGTAGGCTCTGACGGTGTCGGGAGAAACAAGTGATGTGTCTGACATAGCGGGTAAAAGAAACTTAAAGAACGTTTAAAACAAATTGATGATGATCGGTTGTTCTCTCGAGCGTAACCAAACACAGCGAAAAAAGTGGTACTAACCGGCTTTAACGTATGGTTTGATCGGGCTTTGCAGCAGCGGCTTACAACCTTTGGCATTGCTGAGCAAGGCCTCTATCCGAGCAAACTCCAATGTTTCATCGGCGCTGCTTGGCTTGAGTAACACGCCCCTTACGCCCACTTCTTTGGTTTTGTAATCAATCACGGTCACCACCAACGGTACCTGTGTGGTTTGCCATAAGTGGTAAAAGCCCATTCGCCAACCGTTGACATAGCAGCGTGTGCCTTCTGGTGCAAGTACCAGCCAAAACCTATCGCTGGCCATCATGTCAATGGAGGTTTTTCCAACCACACCAGTTGAGCTTTTGCGGTTTACCGAACAAGCCCCCAGCCACCGCATCCAAACCCCGATGAGCGGTGCGTGTACCCAACTGTCTTTGGCCCAAAAACGCACGTGCCATCCCATGGCCCATTTGAAACAAATGCCAACAATAAAGTCCCAGTTGCTGGTGTGCGGGTACACCACCACGATGCCTCGAGGACCCGGCAAGTCGACATCCAGCACGGTCCAGCCAGCCAGACGCAATGCCAACCGCGCCAAGCGGCTACCGAAACCTTGAGACGGCGGTTGTGAGTGCGACGGCGTGCTCATGCCACTGCCCGCGCACCAATATCGCTCCGGTATTGAGCACCGGGAAGTTTTATTTGCGCAATAGCGGCATAAGCCACTTGTTGCGCAGATTCAACGCTGGCGGCCAACGCGCTGACGCAGAGCACACGCCCGCCACTGCTCAGCAATTGCTCGCCGTTCAACGCAGTGCCTGCATGGAACACCACGCAATCAGGACCGTCCGCTGGCAAGCCTTGAATTGCATCGCCTTTGCGAGGATTAGCGGGGTAGCCATGCGCGGCCAACACGACACCCAGCGCAACGCGCTCATCCCATTCCAAGGTGAGGCTGGACAAACCGCTGAACTCGCCTTTGGCACCGGCCAGCAACACAAGTCCTAGGTCGGACTTGAGCCGCAT
>CALBWZ010000141.1 GCA_937893415.1 uncultured Comamonadaceae bacterium
GGTCGACAAAGGTCTCAACGATTTGAATGGTGGCGTACACTGCGGCAGGACCAAAACAGGCTGGTAATGCACCCGTTAACCACCCAGCAAGGCGCCATAACGGCAACAACCAGCTTCGCCAGTTGGTGGGTACGACTTGCTCCATCAACAACAAGTGTCGTTGTTCTGTCTCGAGATGGTGTCGTGCAAAGTTGCGCAACCCAGGGTCGCGCGACATGGCCAGCACGCCGTGGTAGATCATCACAGCGCCTGTTTCACCAGCGTGATCGGTACGCAACTCCCGCAATAACCCAAGTGGGAAGCCAACCACAGCCGCTTGGCTGCCATGAGACAGTTGTTCAGTCTGTAAACGCGTCATGATGCTTTATGGACAGGTATTGGTATACGAAATGAAAGTGGATTGTTACACCGCCATGGAAATAACCTGCGTGCTGGCAACAATGTCCTCATAGCGTGATGTGTCAGCGTACCCCCATAACCAAGGCAAACAAGTGGTCACACGCATTCATTGGCATAGAGCTTGCTATGTGTTGAGTGCATGGTTAACCACGTTTAAAGCGCACAGTTTTAATGCGCTTTGCACCTAAACAGTGCCGAGTGGTTGTTTATAGGGATATACACATGGAAACAGTGATCAGCAAGTACGAAGCACGTTACATCATGGCATCGGTGGGGCGCACGCAAGAATTTGACGAGTTGCTATATCTGGTCTTGCGAGACTTGGTCGAAGAGTGGACCACCACAGGTCTTGCTTTGTCGATTGAGCATTGCTTCGTCAAAAAAGGGAACGCTTGTTTGCTGCGCATAGATTGCATAGGCGCTAACGACGTTGAGCAGCAATTAATATTGTTAAACGGCGACAAAAAAACACTCGCTGTGTTTCCGCACCTGGGTCGCCCAACCGTCGTATCTTGGAATCAGTTTAAAAAACAAATGCGTGATGTGATTGTCATGAGCGCCGAGCGCATGCGACAACAGGTTAACGCCCTGCCTCAATTGGCTTAGTCGACAGCAACTGCACACTTACAGCTTTCAAGAAACCGATCTGGGCAATTGATTCAGGCCAAGACCCGTGCGCTTTGACGTGCATTGTTGCAGCCTCAAGGCTGTAGCCCTTGAGCAGCAATACAGCGATAGCGAAGCAACCTGTTCTGCCAATGCCTGCCGCGCAGTGTACCAACACGCTATAGCCACCGTCTAATAAAACCACAATTTGTTGGACCTTGGCCACAAACGCAGCGCTGTCTTGCGCGACGCCGTAGTCTGAAACCGGTAACAAATCAAAGTGCCAGTCTCGATGGCTGTGTATGGCAGTTGCGTACGCAAGCGATGTGTCTTCAATTTCGTGGCGCATTGCCAAGCACACCACACGCGTGATGCGCAAGCGCGCAACTTCCCGCAAAGACGTGGCCACAGGCTCGCCTCTCCCAGGCATGGCGTGCAAATACAGGCCTCCCTTGCAAGGTAAGGACAACAAGCGAAAGAGTTGGCTCAGGGGCGCAGTCGCAAGCGGGCTCAAAGTTGGGTCTCCTAACGGCAAACTACGTCTGTCCAGTGGCCTATTGTGGCCCTGCGATGTGACAGTTACATGGCATGTGACAGCACCGCTGATCTGCGCCACATCAACACGCTGCACCTGCACAATGGATTAAGCCCTTGCCTTCAAACAATGGGTTAAAACCTGTCAGATGAATGTGACACATATGGTGGTTTTCTATTGCGTTTTCGAGCGACTGTGGCGTTACTGTATCTCGGTATCCGCCGCACTGTTATCCAACACCAATCACCTGTTGGCCCCATGGAAAATCCACGTAGTGTGCGCTGTCCTGAGCGCCACCCGAACAGGCGCATGACGTAGGTAGAATGAACAACCTTTCGCCGACTACCGGTGAAAAAATCTTGAAAGTCCCTTATGTTTGAAACAGCAATTGCGGGCAGTTTGCCCAAGCCAGAGTGGTTGGCAGAAACTCAAAAACTCTGGCCTAAATGGGTGCCGCAAGGCGATGCGCTGCAACGAGCCAAGGCTGACGCCACCCTGATTTGGATCAAGGCGCAAGAGGATGCCGGTTTAGACGTGATTGGCGACGGTGAGCAAGCGCGCCAGCACTTTGTCCATGGCTTTTTAGAAGCTGTCGAGGGCATAGATTTTGACAACAAAGTCACCATGGGCATTCGAGACAACCGCTACGAGGCTCAAGTGCCACAAGTGGTTAGCGCCCTGCGCTTAAAGGGCCGTGTACATGCCTTTGAAGCCCAGTTTGCCCGCGCGCACACCAAGCGTAAATTGAAATTTACGCTGCCTGGCCCCATGACCATTGTTGACACGGTTGCAGACCGTTTCTACGGGGACCGCATCAAAATGGCCATGGCTTTTGCCGAGCTGTTAAACGAAGAAGCTTTGGCCTTGCAAGCCGATGGCGTAGACATTATTCAGTTCGATGAGCCAGCCTTCAATGTGTACATGAAAGACGCAGCCGATTGGGGCGTAAAAGCGCTAGAGCGTGCCGCCCAAGGTCTGACTTGCAAAACAGCTGTGCACATATGTTACGGCTACGGCATCAAGGCCAATATAGATTGGAAAAATGCACTGGGCCACGAATGGCGACAGTACGAGGCAGTCTTTCCTGCACTGGCCAACAGCAGCATTGACCAAGTAAGTTTGGAGTGCTTTAACTCACACGTTCCCATGGAATTGATGAAGTTGTTGGAAGGCAAAGAAGTCATGGTCGGCGTCATTGATGTGGCAAGTGAAGCCATTGAAACTGCTGAAGAAGTGGCGGACACCATTGGACGCGCCTTACAGTTTGTAGCCAGAGAGCGGTTGATTCCTTGTACCAACTGTGGACTTGCCCCCATGAGCCGCGACATCGCAATGGCCAAGTTGAAAGCGTTGGGCGATGGCGCCGCATTGGCCAGGCAGCGCTACGGCTCGTGAGCACGCGCCAACAACTTGAATGACGTGTCTATGCAATACCACTTGAACGGCTACTCCCCAGGTGACCCAACGGTAACTAGGCTTAAGCAAGCAACAGACACAACCAATACCAGTCTTCCAAGAGAAGTAGACGTGCTGATTGTGGGTTGTGGCCCCGCTGGGCTGACGTTGGCCGCCCAACTGGCTGCATTTACAGACATAACAACCTGCATAGTGGAGCAAAAGTCTGGCCCGCTTGAAAAAGGCCAAGCAGATGGCGTGTCGTGTCGCAGCATGGAAATGTTCAACGCCTTTGGTTTTGCCCATAAGCTTTTACAAGAAGCTTACTGGGTCAATGAAACCACGTTTTGGAAACCCGACCCGCTTGACGCGCAGCACATTGTTCGTGTTGGACAAATTTATGACACCGAAGATGACTTGTCAGAGTTTCCCCACGTCATCCTCAACCAAGCTCGTGTACACGACTTCTATTTGGAGGCCATGTACAACGCGCCTACAGCTTTAGAGCCACATTACGCGCGCCGCTTGCTGGACCTCGTGGTCGATGAAGCTGCAGGTCCGCTAGACCACGCAGTCACAGCGCGCTTTGAAGCTACAGGTGATGGGCAGGAGGGAGTGACTGAAACCGTCAAGGCACGCTATGTCGTGGGCTGCGACGGTGCTCGCAGCCGAGTTCGCAAGTCTATAGGGCTTGAGCTGCACGGCGACTCGGCCAATCAAGCTTGGGGTGTGATGGACATTCTAGCGGTGACTGACTTTCCTGATGTTCGCATGAAGGGGCTCATACAGTCACACGATCAAGGCTCGATTGTGTTGATTCCACGTGAAGGAGGCTACCTGGTTCGCATCTATGTAGAAATGGACAAACTCGACAAGTCGCAACGCGTTGGTGAGCGAAACATCACAGTGGAGGCGATTATTACCAAAGCCAACCGCGTATTGCGACCCTACCAGTTGGATGTTAAACAAGTCGTGTGGTGGTCTGTGTACGAGATTGGTCAGCGCTTAACGTCGTCGTTTGACGACGCGGCATTGCCCAAGCACACCGCACGCCACCCACACGTGTTCATCGCAGGCGATGCCTGCCACACCCACAGCCCTAAAGCTGGACAAGGCATGAATGTGTCCATGGGAGATGCGTTCAACCTAGGCTGGAAACTGGTCGCGGTCTTGCGCGGGCAAAGCCAACCCGCGTTGCTGCGCTCTTACTCTGAAGAGCGTCAAGCAGTGGCGCAAGACCTCATCAACTTTGACCGCGAATGGGCGGGCATTCTCAGCCACAAACCTACCGCGGGTGCGCACGACAAGACAGCCGTTGCAAGCGAAGAAACCTTTGAAAGCTACTTTATCAAGAGTGGGCGTTACACCGCTGGAACTGCTGTGCGTTATGCGCCATCCATGCTTACAAGCACAAAAGAGCACCAACACTTGGCAACAGGTTTTGATATTGGCACGCGCTTACATTCAGCACCTGTGATGCGCTTGGCAGATGGCAAGCCTATGCAACTAGGGCATGTTGTGCAAGCCGATGCGCGGTGGCGATTGCTGGCATTTTCAGATGCATCGGCACCTACACCACTCAGCGCCATGGGCCGACTGTGCACATTTTTGAACGACTCACCCGACTCACCTGTGCGACAACACACGGTACAAGGCAACGACATCGACGATGTTATTGATGTCAGGGCGATTTTTCAGCAGAGCAACCGGGCATTAGAGATCAACAACACCCCTGCTTTTTTGAGGCCAGGCAAAGGCGCTTTTGGCTTGATAGATTACGAGAAGATGTTTACCGCAGACCTAAGAGGCGGCAAAGACATCTTCGATATGCGAGGCATAAACAGGCGTTTGGGATGCATGGTGATTGTGAGGCCAGACCAATATGTGGCCCATGTTTTGCCGCTAGATGCCTATGAGCAACTTGCTAACTACTTCAAGGCTTTTCTCAACACCGCGAATGCACAGGGCAACTGATAACTTCTACATGGCGACGCCAAATAGATAAAAGAAGGGTTCTTTATCCACTGTAGATAAAGAACCCTTGGTATTACATACCTAAAACTTTTTTGGCCTCTGCCAACAATTTCATTGAGTCTGAATGTTTGCCAGACTTGTGGGCTGCCTCGCCATCGGCACGAAGTTGCATGGCTTTGGCTTTGTCGGCCTCCGAGATGCTTGTCATGGTCGACATTTTTGCATCAACGGCCTTCATCTCACCCGGACAACCGTGGGCAAAAGCCGCTGAAGACGAAACAACCAACATGGCCGCTAGAAATGACTTTTTCATACAATACCCCAAAAAAATAGTAGTTTTTGACTTTTATATAACACATATTAAAAATAATAAGCAGT
>CALBWZ010000142.1 GCA_937893415.1 uncultured Comamonadaceae bacterium
TTTAAGACTCATACAAAGCATCATAAATGCCGGTGCGACTGATGAATAATTAGCTTTTCTAATAGTTTGCAAGGGATTTCCCCATCACCTTGTGCGCCACTCCACGCCATCAGACAAACAACGCCACGTTGCCACCTGCGGCAGCGGTGTTGGTCGTCAAGGTGTACTCGTTGCAAAAACGTGGCAGGTAGTGCGGCCCACCTGCTTTGGGACCTGTGCCACTCAAACCTTCTCCGCCAAACGGCTGTAAACCAACCACAGCACCAATCGTGTTGCGGTTGATGTAGACGTTGCCTACACGCGCCATGGCGGCCATGGCTTGAGCGCGGCTGTCTATGCGCGAATGGATGCCCAAGGTCAAGCCGTAGCCTAGCGCGTTGATGTGATGCATCAGCGCAGCAGGCGAGCCTGACCAACGGATGACTTGCAACACAGGTGCAAATATTTCTTCTTTTACATCGGCCAAAGAAACGACTTCGTAAGCTTGTGGCGCGATGCTGTTGGGCATCGCTTCAGGGCCCATGTCTGCAGCAAATAGCAGCTTGGCACGCGCTTTTAGACGGTCAATTTGCGCACCAATATTGGTAGCCGCTTGCGCATCAATGAGCGGCCCCACATCAGTCGCCAGCTCAGCAGGGGGGCCCACACGCAGCTGCTCTGTCGCGCCACGAATCATGTCAATCACGGTATCTGCAACAGCCTCGTGCACACATAAAATACGCGTAGCCGAGCAACGTTGGCCTGCACTTCGAAACGCACCCTGCACCACGGCATCGCTGACCTGCTCTGGCAACGCGCTGGAGTCCACAATCATGGCGTTTAAGCCACCGGTCTCAGCAATCAGCGGCACAATCGGGCCAGTTTTGGCGGCTAGGTTTTTCGCAATCGCGTGGGCTGCAGCTGTCGAGCCCGTAAACACCACACCCGCCACACCAGCCAAACCCACCAGGCCAGCCCCAACGGTCTCACCCGGGCCATTGAGCAGTTGCAACGCACTTTTGGGCACGCCGGCTTCGTGGAATAAATTCACGGCGGCTTGCGCAATCGCAGGCGTTTGCTCAGCAGGTTTGGCCAGCACTGTATTGCCAGTCACCAATGCCGCACACACTTGCCCAGTAAAAATAGCCAAGGGAAAGTTCCAGGGGCTGATAGCAACCCACACGCCTTTGGCACCCAAGCGCAAGGTGTTGGTCTCACCCGTGATACCCAAGGCATGTGGCCAGTGGCCATTACCCGCGCCTTGCACAGGGAGCGGCAGCGTGTGCGACACCATGACGCGCTGCGCTTCGTTGGCGTAGTAGCGTAAAAAATCCACCGCTTCGCGTACTTCGGCGACAGCGTCAGGCCATGTTTTAAAGGCCTCTTTAACAACCAGCGCACACAACGGCACCATGCGCCGTGTCATCAGGTCGGCCACCCGAACCAATACCGCTGCGCGCTCAGCGACAGGCGTGTCGCGCCAAGACGCAAAGGCTGCTTGACTGCCCACCATGGCCTGCTCAATATCGTGTGTAGTGGCCACAGGCAAGGTGTTGATAGTGCACCCGGCCAAGGCATCGAGGTAGGGTTGGCGTGCACTGGCCTGTGCAAAATCAACCCCGTCGCTGTTGAGCCGTCCTGGCCCATAAATTTCAGACGGCAGCGGCAATGCGGGCTTGCGCTCTATGTACATTGGCGACGAGAGCAGCTTGTCCATGCCCACAGACTCATCAGCCAACTGGTGAACAAACGAGGAATTTGCGCCGTTTTCTAACAACCGCCGCACCAGGTAAGCCAGCAAATCGCGGTGTTTGCCCACGGGGGCATACACGCGCAAACCCACGTTGGCGCCGCTCTTGCCAAGCTCGCGGTACACACCCTCGCCCATGCCGTGCAAGCGTTGCATCTCAAAATGGCTGCGCTGATCACCCGCCATATGCAACAAAGCGGCTATGGTGCCTGCGTTGTGCGTGGCAAATTGGGCGTAGATCACGTCACTTGCAGCCAACATGGCTTTGGCGCAAGCCAGGTAATGAATGTCGGTATGGTGCTTGTGTGTGAACACGGGGTAACAAGGCAAGCCCATCTCCTGTGCACGCTTGATTTCAGTGTCCCAATAAGCGCCCTTAACCAAGCGGCACATCAGCTTCACATTGTGTTGGCGCGCCACAGCAATGACGTGTGTTACCACAGCCGATGCGCGGGTTTGGTAGGCTTGCATGGCCAAGCCAAAGCCTGACCAATCGGGCAGGTCAGTGGCGATGCGTGCCACAACTGCATCGAATATCCGCAGTGAGACTTCCAGCCTATCCACCTCTTCGGCGTCCATGGTCAGGCTGACATTGGCGGCGGCGGCTTGCTCACACAACTGCCACACGCGCGGCAGCAACTCGGCCATCACACGGTCTGTATTGACATCTTCGTAGCGCGGGTGCAGGGCCGACAATTTGATAGAAATACCGTCGTTGGCCTGAACCGGCACACCGGGTTTGGCTTGTTTGGCCATGGCTGCAATGGCATGTTGGTAGCTGGCCAAATACTTTTGCGCATCTTCTTCTGTGCGTGCACCCTCGCCCAACATGTCGTAGCTCATACACATTTGGGTCAGGCCACCAGCTTTCATGGCGTGAACTTTATCGGCATTGCCGCGTTTGATGGCCTCGTCAATGCTTTGGCCCAGTACAAATTGACGGCCCAAGAGTTGCAGGGCTCTGACCGTGGCACCCACCACAGTGCGCGCACCCAAGCGGGTGATGAGGCTTGATTCGCCGTCGACATCAGGCAGCATTTTTTTGGACAAATGCAAAGCAGTATCCGACAGCTTAGCCATCGCGCGGCGCTGCAGCACGTGCGGCTCACCCACGTCGTGTGTGTCGCCATCTGCATCACTGCCTTGACCAGCGTGAGCCACCGTTTGCGCAAAGTCACCGCGCCCCAACTGGTCGGCCGCCAAGGCCATGGCAGTTTCCACATCGGGAACACGCAGCAAAGCCTCTGCCAAGCGCATCAATGCCAAGCCATCAGGACTTGAAATCGGGTACTCCTTGAGCAAGCTCTCCATCGCCCAAAAAGGCGGTGGGCTGCGCCGTACACCGTCCACCCACGGTGCCGCCAATCGCTGCACCCCAGCCCAATCTAGGCCCGCAAGCGTGGTCAAGTCATGGCTCAAGACATCGGCTTCGTCTCTGTAAGGACTGGGTAAACGGTCTGTACTGGCGGCGTAAGTGGTGAACGACATGCGGGATCTCCTGAAGTGCTGGCCTGTGAGGCAATACGCTTTTTTAGCTGCCAGATCATCATCATCAAGCTATAATCACCGCCTATTTCACTATATTTATACTTGTTATTAGTTTTTTATGAAGTCAAGCACCAACTCAACCGCAGTAAGGTCCAGTGCGCTA
>CALBWZ010000143.1 GCA_937893415.1 uncultured Comamonadaceae bacterium
TGCGACTTGGCTGGTAGCTGCCAAATTGCGCCAAGCCAATGTGTGGTCAATTCCCTGGCTGGCAAGCAAGCTCATCCAATCGTTGATCAAGTCGGCATCCTCAGGTTGGGTATTCGTTGCAGCCAGGCCCAGTTTGCTGGTCAGTAACAATGTGTAATGCGTTGAGAACAGGTTTGGGTAAGGGGCAAGCGCTTGTTGCAACTGTCCAGCCGCTTCCGTGCTGTTGCCCATCAATGGCGCCAAGGCCTGTGCCAGGGCGTGCAAATTCCAGTAGGCCATTTGAGGTTGCTGGTTAAAAGCATAACGCCCACCACTGTCAGAGTGGTTGCAAATATGTGAGGGAATGTAGGCGTCTAAAAACTGGAATGGGCCGTAGTCTAACGTTAGGCCGATCAGACTCATGTTGTCGGTGTTCATGACCCCATGGCAAAAACCCACGGACTGCCACTGCGCCATCAATGTGGCTGTGCGTTGTGCAACGCTGCCAAGTAGGCCCGCGATGCGCTGGTCACCGACAAGACCGTCTAGCTCAGGGAAATAGCGTTCAACCAAGGCATCTACCAAGGTGCGCAATGCCTCGTGATCGCCGTGGTGAGCAAAGTGCTCCAAATGACCAAAGCGTAAAAAACTAAGGGCAGTGCGGGTTACAACCGCAGTGGTTTCTAATCCCTCTCGCCTAACCGTTGTGGGAGATACGACAAGCGCCAAGGCCCTGGTCGTTGGTATTCCCAAGCCATGCATGGCCTCGCTGCACAAGTACTCACGGATGCTACTGCGCAACACGGCGCGACCATCTCCGCCGCGCGAATAAGGAGTTGGGCCTGCCCCCTTTAGTTGTATCTCAACATGCCCATCCGGGGTAGCCAGTTCGCCCAGCATCAATGCACGGCCGTCACCGAGTTGGCCTGCCCACACACCAAATTGGTGACCGCTGTACACACTGGCCGTGCTCTTGACTGTCGTGTCTGGCCATGGCACGTTGCCGCCCAATACACTGGCGACGACACCAGGCTTTGACTGCGCGTTACTGAAAGGCAGTCCCCATTGCTGCAGCAAGCTGTTGTTGAAGACGGCTAGATGAGGCGCTTGCAAAGGTGTCGCTAAACAGGGCGTTGTGAAGCCAATGCCACGGTCGTGGCCAAGTTGGCTTAAAAAGTCTGTGTGTAATGCGTTTTCAAACATGTCGGACATTCTAGTATTGTGCTTGGCTGATCTGCGCGTGCTCGTCTGGCATCGCAAAGAGCTTTGGCTTCGGCTGGCATTTGTCCGGAGTGTGACACGCCTGCGTGTTTGTGCTCATTACAAACGGCCTGTGGCAAGGTAGCATGTAATGGGTTGTTATATGTCTTTTATAAGGAAACGTTGCCATGTTGGGTTTGATGCAGTCACAAGGTTTATTGATTCATATGTTGCTGGAGCATGCGCAGCGCCATCATGGCGATACTGAGATTGTGTCGCGTCGTGTTGAGGGCGACATT
>CALBWZ010000144.1 GCA_937893415.1 uncultured Comamonadaceae bacterium
AGTGCCCGCATTGCTTCCCCGCGTCCAATGATGGGCGTGGACTTTTTTTCGTTGCTCATGGATGATTATTGTGTCGGCCTACCCAATGGCCGCCAAGTAAACAAAAGTAAGTTTTCGAACTGATTTGACAATACGCTGTAACCCGTTGGTATGTATTCATATTTTCATAAGATGTGGGTATGCTGGTTAAAGAGTTCAAAGCCTGTGCCGATACATAGTGAGTACGCTTGAATGCGATTGAAACAATTAGGAGTTTTGTCATGCAACCCAGTTCATCTTTTGCCTTCGGCCTTGGTAAATTGGCTTGTATAGGCGCGCTGACTGGCATGTTGGCCGCATGCCAAACCATACCCAGCGTGGAAACCGCATCCGAGACTGCTGACATTGCTAGACCTAAGCTGGAGTCTCCTGGCGTTCGTTCAGCACGCACCTCCATGATTGCCCCCATTGTCGAAACCCGTGAATCCATCACGGCGACAGGCTATGCGGTCATCAGCCTGCAAAACCACACCACGCCCGCGCAAAAGCGTCTGCTAGCCATTCGCGCGTCCAAACTGGATGCCTACCGTTCGCTGACCGAGCAGGTCTATGGCCAGCATTTGAACGCCACCACCACGGTGGCCGACATGACTGTGACGAGTGACACCTTCAGGACCCGTGTTGAAGGTGTGATTTATGGCGCGGTGTTAATCAGTATCTCACCTGCAGGCGACGACACGTATGAGACCACCATGTCGTTAGACTCACGCGTGGTGGATGACTTACGCGCCCTGTACTTGGGCCAGTTGGCTTCAAAAGCCAATTAAATCAACACCGGTGTGGGCGTCCCGGTGGTACAACCCCAGACGGGCAGTCATACGGGTGCGGTTTGTGCTTATTAATGTGTCATGAGTCGTCTAACCGTCACCCCCTTGTTGGCCGCAGGCCTGAGCCTTGCGTTGGCTTGTTTGTTGCCTAATGTGTCATGGGCGCAGACCAGCAACGGCACACCTTTGCGGGCTTTAGAGGCACAACTGGGCATTTCTTACGGTGACGTGGTGCCCGTAACCGTAGAGGATGTGCCGGCCAATCAACCGACAGCTTCAGCAGATGCTGCCCCGCTTGCGCCCACGGCGCCAGCGCCAGACGCAGACATGCCAGCGCAAGCAGCCCCAAACGCACCGCCGTTGGGGGCGGCAGTCGCTGCAACACCCACATCGCAAGCTGACAAAATTGCCGCTATGCGTGCGTTGCTCAACGCCGACCCCAGCAAGCAAGTGGACCAGATCAACCCGGTTAGCCCAAGCAAGACGGCCGCATCCAACATGCCGCCAGTGGAACAAATGAACCTTGAGAGCAGCACCTTCGAGCGACAACTCGCCGCCATACGACAAGCCTTGGTAGATGAAGCGCTCAAAGGCCCAACCCGTGTGGTGTCTTCAGCTTGGATTGACCAAAGCGGTCAACTCCGCGAAGACACACAAGTGACCAACGGCATGCAAGTGCGCGGCGTTCGGGTATTGAACTACCTAGACGATGGCACGAGCAAGATTGTTGCCCGCATTGCAACAGACCAACAAATACCAGAAACGCCGCAGGCTACGACTTGCGCATCCCCAGAAGACCCACGCTGGATGCAGCACGTTAGTTTCGTCAGCGATGTGGGCGAAGGCGTTCGCGGTGAAGACCTGCACTACGCGAGAGAACTGTTGGGTGAATGGCGGGCGCAATGGGTGCAAGCCGCCGCCACGCAAGCGGTGCGCTGGCGACAAAGCGTGCACGCGCCCAGTCAGCTAGACGCGTACCAAGCCGCCGTACAAGGCGACAACAAGACCGAA
>CALBWZ010000145.1 GCA_937893415.1 uncultured Comamonadaceae bacterium
AGGGAATAACGGCCGATATGCGGGTAGCTGATGCCCGTTTTAGGGCGTCAACCATGATAATGAGCTCCATCAAATTTTCATTGGTCGGCGCGCAGGTTGGCTGAACAATAAAAGCGTGACGCGCCCTGACGTTTTGTTTGATTTCGACTGTGACTTCGCCGTCTGAAAAGCGGCCTACGTCCATACCGCCTATGGGTACACCTAGGTGCTGTGCGATTTCACCCGCCAAAACAGGGTTGGCGTTACCAGTGAAAATCATGAAGTCGTGTGCAGACCCTTGCATGCGATACCTAGCTTTGATTTGTCAAAATTAGAAAAAAGTGAGAAAGCAACTTGGCGCATGCATGGCAGTGGCGCTGAGGCGCCAGTACCTAAAATGAGTCGAGGGTCACTTTCGCACACAGCTAACGTATACAGCTTACGTATAAAGCGTTTGGCAGGGGAGGAAGGACTCGAACCCTCGCATGCTGGAATCAAAATCCAGTGCCTTAACCAACTTGGCCACTCCCCTACACATGGTTTATTAAGAGCCACCACGTTGTAACAACTCTTGAAAAACCACTTCACACTTCGCAGAACAGACATACCAGGGGCATGTCTTTACTTATCGAAGCCCTCTATTATCTAACATTTTTTGGCCAAATCCAGTCCATGAGTGGATGTTTTGCTAAATTTCTGCATTTGTGCGACAACCAATTGTTGGGCAGCGTTGGCTCAAGTGTGTGCCCAATCAACAAGTTGGGCGCACAGTGTGCAAAAACCGCGCTGCCTGACCCTGTCATGCGCGCGCTCAAGCCCTGCGCTTGAAGCCACTTGCAGGCTATGTGGATATCGGGGCATAAAGTCTGGGCAACGGCTTGCAAGTCGTTGCGGCCAAATGCCCACAACTTGTCGCTAGGCAAGTTACACAGGGTGTTCAAGTCAATCGCTGCGGTGTTTCGCGTTAGTTGTGCGGACTTAAACAGCGCAGGTGTTGACACGCCAGCGTTGGGTTTGACAACCCAAATCGCTGTGCTGGGCACTTTGATAGGCGTTATGTCGTCGCCAATACCTTGAACAAATGCGTTCTGCCCACGCACGAAAAATGGCACATCAGCCCCCAATTTAATGGCTATGTCACACAACTGCTGTTGGTTTAAACCGGTGTTCCACAGTTTGTTTAAGGCCATCAAACAGGTTGCAGCGTCTGACGAGCCGCCGCCAAGACCCGCTTGCGCAGGCAGGTGTTTGTGAAGCCATAGCCGCGCGCCTTGTCTTGTGCCTGTGACCTGCTGCAGGGCACAGGCAGCCTGCATGCATAAGTCGTTGTCTGGCAGAGTCAAGCCAGTATGTGAGTTGTCAATGCGTTCAATCTGGCCGTGTTGGGTGACCTCTATGTCGAGGTAGTCGCCCCAGTCCAGCAGCATAAATATGGATTGCAGCAGGTGCATGCCATCTTCGCGCTGCCCCGTGACGTGTAAAAACGTATTGATTTTTGCTGGTGCAGCCAAATCGCACCAATGCCCTGCGCCAACTTGTTGTGGTGCTTTCATGGCTGTTGTTGCGCGTTGCAACTGTCGCCAGGCACAGAGGGTGCTACGGGCTCAAACACCACCGTTAATGACACGCTGGGCAACGGGTAGTCGCGTTGCGCTTTGAGCCTGCCAACATGGACTTGGCAGGTGTCCACCACCCAGGCACTGCTGTGCAATTGGGTCTTATTGATGGGGCTAGGCTGGCCTTGAAGCCAGTTGAACAAGGCCTCAATGGGCAAGTGGGTATGAACCAATGCTTGGCTTAAGGCGTCGAGGTCTGCGTAGTCGGTGTATGTGCCCCCGCGGATGAGGGAGGCTTGACCGGGCCGCCACATCATTCTGGCGACAGTTGTTCCGATAGGCGAGACGATATCCAGTTGGCCAGTGGTGACCGTGCCAGTCAGTTCAAATGCGGCGCGTTCAGCTTGTGGTGGTTGACTCAGCGTCGTTATGGCAAACCGCCCTTG
Source organism: uncultured Comamonadaceae bacterium (assembly GCA_937893415.1). Classification (GTDB taxonomy): domain Bacteria; phylum Pseudomonadota; class Gammaproteobacteria; order Burkholderiales; family Burkholderiaceae_C; genus RS62. The sequence continues at coordinate 1,982 of CALBWZ010000145.1, forward strand.
CCAGCGTTTGATCGGCTCTAAAGCGCCTGTTTCAAAAGGTGCTTGTTGTGATGGTTGCGAGGGGGCCGTGGTGGCGCAACCCGCCAGCCACAGGGTTGTGCCAGCTACCAGTAGCCTAAACCCATTGCAGTGCAGCATTTAGGGCGCGACGCCAAAGCGTTTCATGGTCGCGCTGAGCGTCTTATTGTTCATGTGGCGACTTGCTGCTGCGCGCCATATATTTTTGGCTTCATCTTGTTTGCCACGTTGCCACAACACATCGCCAAGGTGAGCCGCTATTTCTGCGTCTGCCTTGGTGGCATAGGCTTTACGCAGAGACTCTTCAGCGAGGTGTAGCTGGCCGTTCCGAAAGTAGGCCCAGCCTAAGCTGTCAGTCCTGTAGGGGTCGTTCG
>CALBWZ010000146.1 GCA_937893415.1 uncultured Comamonadaceae bacterium
CCTGCGCAGGCACTGGGCATTGATGTGGAGTTGCTGTGCCACGAGGCCTTGGTGTTGGTGCAGTCCAAGCAGGGCAACGCCGCAGCTGCGAGGGTTGACTTGCGCGATGTGGCCAACACGCCGCTATTGATACCGAGTCGTCCCAACGCGTTGCGCATGCAGTTAGAGGCCGCACTCATGCGCTTGGGTTTGACGCCCACCATTGCGCTGGAGATTGACGGCGTGAGTGCCATTTTGGATTTGGTGGCCGACGGCGCTGGCGCGGCAGTGCTGGCTCGCCACGCTGTAACCAGCTCAGACAAAGCCAGCGCCTATACCGTGAGCGATATTTATGTGGCCAGTCGAAACGTGCAATCAGCTGCATCAGCCACAGCATCGCAGCCAGTCAAACGTGGCGAGACCCTCTCTGTGGCGGTGCACTTGGCGACCAGCCACAACCGCCCCGTGACGCCCACGCAGCAAGCCGCGGTGGCGCTGTTGCGCCGCGTGGTCCGTGAGGTACTGGGCAGCAACCAGTGGCAGCTTGCCACCCAATGACCCAATGGTCTAATGTCCTGCACAATTCCGTACCACCGTATGTTTATTATTCTTTGTTGTTAGATTTTTTATTCAGTTGATGCCATGGACTCAGTCACACAAATACTCTTAGGCGCATCTATCAGCGTTGCTGTTATGGGGCGGCGTACCGCCGTTTGGAAGGCTGCCTTATGGGGCGGCGTGGCGGGCTTGTTGCCTGACCTTGACGTGCTGCTTGGCCATGGCGACCCTATTTTGGATATGGTGCGTCACCGGGGCGAAACGCATGCGCCGTTGTTGCTGCTGCTGTTTGCTGTTCCCATGGCTTGGATGGTGAGCGGTGTTCACCAGCAGCGAGAGCTGTTTGGCCGTTGGTGGTGGGCACTCATGTTGGCACTGGTCACCCACCCCTTGCTCGACTTGACCACCATTTACGGCACCCAAGTTTTGCAGCCATTCACCGATGAGGCCTATGGCTTGGGCAGCATGTTTATTGTTGATCCTGTGTACTCGCTGCCCCTGTTGTTTGGCGTGGTCGCGGCGTTGCGCGTGAAGAATGTGGCGCGCGCGTTGTCTATCAATGGCTGGGCGTTGGGTCTCAGTACTGTGTACTTGGTTTGGAGTGGTCTGTGCCAAGTCTGGGTGACGCAACACGCACGCGAGTCTTTACAAGCCCAAGGCCTGCCCAGCCAACAGCTGCTGGTGACGCCCGCACCGCTGAGCACTTTGCTGTGGCGCGTGGTGGCACTGGACGGCGCGCAGTTTCACGAGGGCTTTTATGCCTTGCTGGACGGTGGCAGGCCTGTGCGTTTTGTAGCCCATGCGAGTGGCTCGGCCCTGGCCACAGACAACGCCGATCACCCGCAGCTGCAGCGCGTGGCGCGTTTCACAGATGGTTTTTTTAAAGTGCAGCGTGAGGGCGCCAACCTGGTGCTCACTGACTTGCGCATGGGCCAAGAGCCCAGCTATGTGTTTTCGTTTGACATTGGCCCGCCTTTGCCAGCCGATGGCAGCTACCCGCCCGCGCAACAAAGAAGCCCACGCATGGACGTGGGGCAGGGCTTTCAGTGGCTGAGCCAGCGTATTCAGGGACACGACGTTGCGCCGCCGGGCCAATAACGCTCAAACTGGGCGCTTGGCACGTTGTTGTTGCCGGTCTGCGCTGCATGGGGGCATTAATTTATGTGCACAGCACATGGGTTTACATACGGTTTTACACCACAGAAAGTTCTAAATGAGTTCCACAATGAGTTCACCAATGAGTGCCATTGAGAAAGGCAAGCCATGAGCGCAGCGTTGGCTCAACGCCTGCGCCACGCGGCTGATGCACACCGCGAGGGCAGGTCGCACGTACGTGAGCTGGACTTTGCCGCGCTGTTGACGCTGCACGGCGACGCCTCGCTTGCCGTTCTATTGCTGCTGATGGCGTTGGTATGCGCGCTGCCCATAGTGGGTTCGGGCACGCTGTTGAGTGTGGGCATTTGCGTTGCAGCGTGGGCGTGGGCACGGGGCAACGACTCACCCACACTGCCCAAGCGCGTGGGCCGCATCAAGCTGAGCGAGAAGTGGACTGGCCACAGCTTGGAAGGCCTGGCCATGATGTATGAGCAATGCAACCTGTGGATGCGCCCGCGCTTGTCGCTGTGGTCGCACCCGCGCACCCGCGCTGTGTGGGGCCTGTGGATTGCGTTGATGGCCTTTGTGATTTTTTTGCCGCTGCCCTTTGGCAACGTGCTGCCTAGCGTGAGCCTGATCTTGCTCAGCCTAGGCTGGATGTCGCGCGACGGTTTGGTTCTGATGCTCGGTATTTTTTTCGGCGTTGTCGCCATGGCTTATGGCGTGGTGCTGTGGCAAGTGGTTGTGTTCGGCCTCACGAATATGTGGAATTTATTGGCTGGGGGGCTGGCCCTGTGAGCGCGCAGCAATAAGGGCATCGGCGTAGGCTTGCCAAGGCGCGTCTTTGTCGAGGTGGGCAAACACACCGTCTTGCTTGGCGTCGGCCATCCACTGTTGTTTGTCGGCAATGGCGCTGGCCATGGTGGATTCAAATCCAGCCTCGTTAACGGTAACGCCAGACTCGCGCATTTCTTCAGCGCGGCGCTGCCCGTGTTGGGCCACCCGGCTGAAAAAATAGCGCCCTTGCGCTGTCCAGTCAATGCCAGGGAAGGTTTGCGCCAGTGTCGGTAGCACATGGTCTTCCACACCATAGCTGCGCGCTGCGGTGTAGCTTTCTATGACCAACGCCTCCAAGCCTTTAACCATGATGGAGCGGCACATTTTGATGGCGCTTGCCACGCCTAAGGCGTCGCTTACCACCGTGGCTTGACAGCCCCACGCTGCGAGCGTGTCACACAAGGCTTGAGCGTGTGCGCCGCCCAAGAGCATGGGCACTGCAATGCCGTGAGGCGGCACCGAGGTCATGACACCGGCCTCTACGTAATGGGCGCCTGCAGCTTCAATGATGTCTGCACAGGCTTGTTTGGTGCCGGGAGAGGCCGAGTTCAAGTCCAGGTACACGCTGCCAGGGCTTATATGCGCTGCGCAGCCTTGTGCAGCCGCCAGCGTGTTGGCTGCCGTGACGGCACTGATGAGCAGTTGCGCACCTTGGCACAGGTGAGCGGCGCTGCTGGCCACGTTCACGTGCGCTGCTTGTGCATGGCTGTGCATGGCAGGGCTGCTGGGCAGCAATTTGTCCCACGCTGAAACGCGCAGGCCTTGTGCCGCCAGTGCGTGGCCAAATATGGCGCCGACTTCGCCAAAGCCCAGCAAGCCAACGGTTGTTATAGGTGTCATTAAAGGTGTGGTCATGGTGCTGGTTAAACTATAGCGCTGTTCAAAAATTACCCCCTATTGTTACCAATGTCTAAATACGATTTGTACGCCATCGGCAATGCGCTAGTTGATTCTGAGTTTGAAGTGACCGATGACAAGCTCATCGCCATGGGTGTGCTCAAGCGTCACATGACCTTGGTAGACGCCGACCAGCGCCAAGCGCTGCGCGACCAGTTGACTGACTTGACGCCGCGCACAAGCGGTGGCGGTTCGGCAGGCAACACCGTGGTGGCATTGGCGCAATTGGGTGGCAAGGCTTTTTATAGTTGCCGCGTGGGTGACGATGAGTTGGGGCAGTTTTATGCCGCCGACCTCAAAGGCCATGGCGTGACATCTAACTTAGAGAGTGGCTTGATTGCAGGTGCGCCCACTGGCAACTGCACGGTGATGGTGACACCAGACGCTGAGCGCAGCATGTGCACCTATTTGGGTACAACCGCTGAATTAGACCGTGATGCCTTGGATGCGCAGGCCATTGCGCAGAGCCAGTTGTATTACATGGAGGGCTACTTGGCCGCCTCACCCACAGGCTTACAGGCTGCGTTGGCTGGCAAAGCCGTGGCGAAAGAGGCGGGTGTGGCCTTGGCGCTGACACTCAGTGACATGAGCATGATTAACTTTTGCCGCGATGGCCTAGACGCCATGCTGGATGGCGGCGTGGACTATCTCTTTTGCAACGAAGAAGAGGCCCAGATGTGGTGCGACACCACTGACATTGACGCTGTATGTGTGCACCTCAGCACACTTGCCACCACCGTCTGCCTGACCCGTGGCCCCACAGGTTGCATGCTGCTGGAAGGCTCAAGCGTGACCGAAGTAGCCGGTGTGCCAGTGAAGGCCTTGGACACCAACGGTGCTGGCGACATGTTTGCTGGTGCGTTTTTATACGCAGTGTCACAAGGACACACCAAGGTGCAAGCCGCCACACTGGCCAACACCTGCGCCTCGTTGGTGGTGGGGCAGTATGGCAACCGCCTTGAGACATCTCAGCTCAAAGCCGCTGTTGCTGGTCTGTGAGTTTGTAAGCTTGGCCGCGTGAAGGCTCAGTACACCTTGGGCAGCTCGTCCCAGCGCGTGGTGTAGCGCGGTGAGCGGTTGTCGCACCGTGCGCTCCAGCGCTGTTGGGTACCACTGGCGCTTGCGCGAATGGTGTCGCGGCCAAATGCCACATTGATAGCATCCATCATCGCCATGAGTTTGCCGGATTTTTCCCGCTGCACAAGGTTGTCAAACAGCATGGCTTGTCTGGCATGTTGGTCACGCAGCAGCAGCAACATGACACCCGCTTTTTTGTATTCGTAGCCTGCGCGGTAAATGGCAGCCAAGCCTTGAGAGGCTGCACGCGTCAGCGCCAGCGTGTCGCTTGTGGCGTCGGGCAGTGCCACCGTTATGGCGGCGTTGTATTGGTCTTGATTCTCCTTAAACTGGTTGGTTCGAATGGAGACATGCACAGCACCTGCTTCGCTGCGTTGTTCGCGCAGCTTGACCGCCGCACGCGCCACGTAAGTGGCCACAGCCTCATGCAACTCTTGCAATGACTCAACGGGTGCGCCAAAACTGCGCGACGACATAATTTGTTGCTTGGGCTGCACCACGTCCTCTAAGGCCAAGCAAGACACGCCGCGCAGCTCATTGCAGGTGCGCTGCATGACCACGCCGAAGTGCGTGCGCATGTGTTGCGGCGAGGCATTGCGCAGGTCCAAGACGCTGTGAATGTGCATGGCACCGAGGCGTTTGGCCAAGCGAGAGCCGACGCCCCACACCTCGCCCACTTCAATGCCTTGCATCCACTCGAGGCGCTGCGCCTTGGGCAGGGCGTGAAGATCACATACGCCGTCGAATACGGCGTTCTTTTTGGCCAAGTGGTTGGCAAATTTTGCCAAGGTTTTAGTAGGTCCAATGCCGACGCACACGGGCAAGCCCGTCCACTGCTTGATGCGCTGTTTCATGGCGTGGCCCATGGCGACGCCACCGCTGTACAGGTGAGCCACTGTCTCTATGCGCACAAAGGACTCGTCAATGCTGTACACCTCTAAGTCTGGCGAGAACGCTTGCAGTATGCGCACCACCCGGCTGCTCAGATCGCCATACAGCGTGTAATTGGAGGAGTAGGCTTGAATGCCGTGCTCACGCGCCAAGTCTTGCATCTTGAACCACGGTGTACCCATCTTCACGCCAAGTGCCTTGACTTCGTTGCTGCGCGCTACGGCGCAGCCATCGTTGTTGGACAGCACCACCATGGGTACGCCTTCCAGCCTAGGGTTGAAGACGCGCTCACAAGAGACGTAGAAGTTGTTGACATCAACCAGCGCAAATTGCGGTGCCGCCATGTGGGTTTACCCTTGGCGTTGTAGCGCCTAACCATGCCAACGACCACGCCCCACACCACCAACTCGTTGCCGTCACGAAACACAATTGGGCTATAGGCAGGGTTTTCTGCGCGCAGCTCAACCCGAGGTGGGCGTTTGTACAAGCGTTTGAGTGTGTACTCGCTGTCTACAACGGCCACCACGATGTCGCCGTGCTTGGGTGTGCGTGCGCGGTCTACAACGACTTTGTCGTCGGCCTCTATGCTGGCGCCAATCATGGAGTCACCTTTGACGGTGAATAGGAATGTGGCGGGCTTGTTGCGCACGAGGTAGTCGTTGAGGTCTAAGCCGTCCTCCATGTAATCGGTTGCAGGCGAGGGAAAGCCTGCACTGATGCGGTGTGTCAGCAGTCGCATGTCGAGCGCTGTGGGCTCTAGTGCAACGTCTAGTGGGGTTTGCGCCAAGGTCTGGAGCGGTCTGAGT
>CALBWZ010000147.1 GCA_937893415.1 uncultured Comamonadaceae bacterium
CGAGCGCCTTAAAGCGCAGCTTGGCGATGGCTTAGACCAGCAAGTGAGCAGCCAACCGCTGCTCATACCGACCAGCTTTGCCGCCACGCCTCTGGAAATAGCCACGGCCCACAGCCACGCGCAAACGCTCAACACCTTGGGCTTGGTCGTAGAGCCTCTTACGCCTAAAACCTTGGCCGTACGTGCCGTGCCCACCGCGCTGGCTCAAGGCGACGCGACAACGTTGGCCAGAAGCGTGTTGGCAGAACTTCAGCAGCACGACGCCAGCACTGTGATTGCCCGCGCGCACAATGAGCTCTTGGGCACCATGGCCTGCCACGGTGCCGTTCGCGCCAACCGCAGCCTAACCATTGCCGAGATGAATGCGCTGCTGCGCCAAATGGAAGTGACCGCGCGCTCTGACCAGTGCAACCATGGTCGCCCCACGTGGCACCAACTCACCATGAAAGACTTAGACCGCTTGTTTTTGCGCGGACGTTGACCCACCTTATGCACGTACAGCCCGCATCGCCCAGCCTGTCTACAGGCGCCACAGCACCCAGTCTGCCTATGTCACCCAACCTGGTTGTGGTCTTGGTAGCGTTGCTGATGGGTATACAACCGATCACCACAGACTTGTACTTGCCTGCTTTGCCCATGCTGCGCGGCGAGCTGAGCGCCAGCATGATGCAAGTGCAGCTCACACTGACAGCCTTGTCGCTGTCGTTTGGTGTGTCGCAGTTGGTGTGGGGGCCCATATCAGACCGCTTTGGCAGACGTCCCGTGTTGCTGATTGGTTTGAGCGCCTACACGGTGGCAGCATTTGCCAGCGTATTGGCACCACACATAGAAGCGCTGATTGTGTGCCGCATGGTGCAAGGTGCAGCCATGGGGGCTTCAGTCATGGGCGCGCGCGCCATTGTGCGCGATCTGTACGAGCCCGTAGAGGGAGCCCGCATGATGAGCAAGGGCTTGAGTGGACTGGGCATCATCGCGTGTTTAAGTGCGCCCATTGGCGGACTGATCACGCAGTTTTCAGGCTGGCGCGCGGTGCTAACTGGCGTTGGCCTGTTTGGCGCTCTGGCCTTGTTCGTGGTGGCCACTCGCTTTAAAGAGAGCAACACCCACCGCAACCCCAACGCCTTACAAGCGCGCATCTTGTTCAGCAACTGGCGGGCCGTCGCCAGCCACCCCACATTTTGGGCATACACGTCTATTGCAGCAGCTTCTTACGGCGGCTTGTTTACCTTTTTAGCCACCTCATCGTTTGTGTTTATTGGTGTGTTTGGTGTGAGCAAAATTGGCTATGGCGGCCTCATGCTCATGATGACCAGCAGCTACTTGTGCGGCACTTTTTTATGCCGCCGTTTGATTCACCGCTTGGGCGTGGTGAACACCGTGCGTGTGGGTGCGGCCATGTCGCTTGCCAGCGGCTTAACCTTGATCGCTATCCCGCTGTTGACGCAGCCCACAGTGTGGACCACTATGTTGCCGTTCATTCCCTTTATGGTGGGCCATGGGGTGCACAACCCTTGTGGCCAATCGGGTGCGGTGGCGCCCTTTCCCACCATGGCTGGCGCGGCTTCGGCTCTCAACGGCTTCATCATCATGGCGGTTGCCTTTGCTGTGGGCACTTGGATTGGCCTGAGCAGCATCGACAGCGTCTACCCGCTGACCACAGGCATTGGGTTTTGGAGCGTGTGCGTGGCGCTTGCTGCACAGTTCCTAGTTGGGCGTTACGGCGAAGTGGGCACCAACAAGCCACAGACGCAAAAGCCCGCATGACACTTGCACCTGCGCCGCCGTCTGCGCTGGTATTGGCAGGCCCTACCGCCAGCGGGAAGACTGCCGCTGCGTTGGCGATCGCCCAGCGCTGGCCCATTGAAATCATCAGTGTGGACTCTGCGTTGGTCTACCGAGGCATGGACATAGGCACAGCCAAACCAACGCACCAAGAACAAGCGCTGGTGCCCCATCACCTCATAGACATTGTTGACCCCACCAGCAGCTACAGCACAGCGGCCTTCGTTAAGGACGCCCAGGTGCTGATAGCCGATATTGAACAGCGTGGACGCAAAGCCTTGCTGGTCGGTGGCACCATGTTG
>CALBWZ010000148.1 GCA_937893415.1 uncultured Comamonadaceae bacterium
CTGAGGCACGGTAGCAGCAGTGGTATTCATGGCCAGAATAATACGCCGATTGCACGAGGCCTCCGCCTCCACTCACTTGACCGCTGGCGCCAAGGTCAGCCTGTTGTGCCTCCTGCTGACCTTATACAGGCGCGGTCGCGATAGATTTAAAGTAAAACACGCCTGGGTCAAGCGCAGGGTCAACAGAAATATCGACTGTGGTGCCAGGTAAAAACTCCCCTTGCAACATGCGCTTAGACAATGGATTTTCAATGCGTTGCTGCAGGGCTCGCTTCAATGGCCGCGCACCAAACACAGGGTCAAAGCCCACTTTGGCCAACTCGGCCAAGGCAGAGTCTGACACCTCAAGACCTAAGTCCAAGGCCTGCAAACGCTTGCGCAAACTTTTTAATTGAATGCCCGCAATAGCGCTTATGTGATGCGCATTGAGACTGTGAAAAACCACTGTCTCATCGATGCGGTTGAGCAATTCAGGACGGAAGTGGTTTTTAAGCTCGTCCCAAACCGCATCCTTAATGGCGACGTGCTCTTGTCCAGCCATATGCTGAATGATGTGCGAGCCAATGTTGCTGGTCATCACAATGACGGTGTTTTTAAAGTTAACCGTTCGGCCTTGACCGTCGGTTAAACGCCCATCGTCCAACACCTGCAACAAAATGTTGAATACATCTGGGTGTGCCTTTTCAATCTCATCAAGCAGCAACACGCTGTAAGGCTTGCGGCGCACGGCCTCTGTGAGGTAACCGCCTTCGTCATAGCCGACATAGCCCGGAGGCGCACCAATCAGGCGACTGACTGAGTGCTTTTCCATAAACTCACTCATGTCGACTCGAATCAGGTGGTCTTCGCTGTCAAACAAAAACCCCGCCAGCGCCTTGCACAGCTCAGTTTTACCAACACCCGTTGGCCCTAAAAACAAGAAAGAACCAGTGGGCCGATTGGGGTCTGACAAGCCCGCACGTGAGCGGCGAATAGCGTCAGAGACCGCCGTAATGGCCTCGTCTTGACCCACCACACGATGGTGCAGTTGGTCTTCCATCTGTAACAATTTATCGCGCTCGCCCTGCATCAGTTTGGACACAGGAATGCCAGTCATGCGTGCCACGACATCCGCAATTTCTTCAGCACCAACTTGCGTTCTCAACAACCGGTTGGGTGCATTGGCAGGCTTGTTGGCTTCTTTGTCTTGGGCGGCGTGCAGTTCTTTTTCCAGCTCTGGTAGACGCCCGTATTGCAGCTCGGCAACTTTGTTGAAATCGCCTTTGCGCTTTAAATCCTCGATTTGAAAGCGCATTTTGTCAATTTCTTCACGCACGTGGGCAGAGCCTAAAGCAGCAGCTTTTTCGGCTTTCCACACCTCGGCCAAGTCGGCATATTCCAGCTGCAACTTGCCGATTTCTTCTTCCAACAACGTCATGCGTTTTTTGGATGCTTCATCGGTTTCTTTGCGAACGGCTTCACGCTCAATTTTGAGCTGAATTAAGCGCCGATCAAGTTTGTCCATGATCTCTGGCTTGGAGTCAATTTCTATTTTAATTTTTGCCGCGGCCTCGTCAATCAGATCGATCGCCTTGTCAGGCAAAAACCGGTCGGTGATGTAGCGGTCGCTCAGCTCGGCAGCCGCCACAATGGCCGGGTCTGTGATGTCAACACCGTGGTGAACTTCGTAGCGCTCTTGCAAGCCGCGCAATATGGCGATAGTGGCCTCCACTGTAGGCTCGCCCACCAATACCTTTTGAAAGCGGCGCTCTAAAGCGGCGTCTTTTTCTATGTACTTGCGGTATTCATCCAGCGTTGTCGCGCCCATGCAGTGCAACTCCCCGCGCGCCAAGGCCGGCTTTAGCATGTTGCCTGCGTCCATGGCACCCTCGCCTTTGCCCGCACCCACCATGGTGTGGATTTCATCAATAAATAAAATAATGCGCCCTTCATCAGCGGCCACTTCTTTCAACACCGTCTTGAGACGTTCCTCAAACTCACCGCGGTATTTGGCACCCGCTAACAAACCCGCCATGTCTAAGGACAGCACGCGTTTGTCTTTAAGTGTGTCTGGTACCTCACCCGCCACAATGCGCTGCGCCAAGCCTTCGACGATGGCTGTTTTGCCCACACCGGGCTCACCAATGAGCACTGGGTTGTTTTTGGTACGGCGCTGCAGCACCTGAATGGCGCGGCGTATTTCATCGTCACGCCCAATAACCGGGTCTAACTTGCCTTGGCGCGCGCGCTCTGTAAGGTCTAGCGTGTATTTTTTAAGTGCTTCGCGTTGCGTTTCAGCCTCTGGACTGTCCACACGCTGCCCACCACGTACAGTCTCAATGGCTTGCTCAAACGCGGTGCGACTGAGGCCATGCTTGCGAACCAACTCACCAGCATCGCCTTTGTGATCGGCCAAAGCGCTTAAAAACAACTCGCTGGCAACGTATTGGTCACCGCGCTTGATAGCGTCTTTTTCGGCTTGCTGCAGCAAGCTAAGCAAGTCACGTCCAAGTTGCACCTGCTCTTGACCCTGCACTTGTGGCAAGCCTTTGATGAGCTTTTCCGCGGCTTCGCTGAGCGCGTTGACTTTGACATTGGCGCGCTGTAACAAAGAAGCCGGCCCATCCGTTTGACGCAGCATGGCTTGCAACAAGTGCACAGGCTCAATGTAGGCATGGTCATTACCCAAGGCAAGACTTTGGGCGTCAGATAAGGCTTCTTGGAATTTGGTGGTTAATTTGTCAGCACGCATGGTGTGGTCTCCATCACAACTATCGGTAAGTTGTTATATGGAGTGAATGTGCAGTCTTTCAAGACCACACGGCATACCCCAACGGGTATTTATTGCGCAACTGCTGGGTGCCGGTCAACCAGCAGCATTGCTGGCCTTGATACCCCAACGGGCCAAAGCTGCATCATCAGCCTCGCGTGCGTCCACCCACTGCGCGCCGGCATCGGTGTGTTCTTTTTTCCAAAATGGCGCTTGCGTTTTGAGGTAGTCCATTAAAAACTCGCAGGCCTGAAACGACTCGTGCCTGTGGGTGGATGTAACTGCAACCAACACAATTTGCTCGCCTGCCAATAACTCGCCAACACGGTGAATGACAACCGCGTCAAACATATCGAACCGCGCCTTGGCTTGGACCACCATGGCTTCAATCGCTTTTTCGGTCATACCGGGATAGTGCTCAAGCGTCATGCCATGGATATCTTTGGCATTCGGTTCTTGCTTGCTCCAGTTGCGCACAGTACCTACAAACGAACAAACTGCACCAACTTGCAGGTTGTTTGCATGCAGAGCCGCCAACTCGGTTGAAACGTCAAAGTCTTGTGTTTGTATGCGGACAGTCATGGTTGAAAAAAATAAAAGTTTAACCACCAGTCACCGGTGGAAAGAATGCCACCTCGTCGCCTGCTGCGACCGCATGGCTGGCATCCACAATTTCGTGATTCACAGCAATACGCAACACTTGGTCACTGGCCAAGGCCATCGACCAAGGCTGACCCTTGGCCACCAAGACCTCGCGCACGCCAGCGGCTGTGGATGGCAAATCTACACCAGCAGGCCATGCCTCATCAGCCCAACCTATGGCTTCGCGTACGCCGGCAAAATAACGAATGGTAATACTCATGGGCTTGTTACTCGGGGTTTATCAGTCAAGCTATGCACTGTGACATAGGCCAAAAAGACACGGTATCACCGCGGCTAATCGCTTGGCTAGGTGGGTTGTCAACAAAGCCATCTGCCCACGACACCGATGTCAACACGCCAGAGCTTTGGTTGGGATACAAATCAAGCCCGCCCTGTGTGTTGCGTTTGACACGCAAAAATTCACGGCGCTTGTCTGGCTTGGGCCAATCAAAGTGCGCAGTCATTGGCAAGGCTTGCACGCCAGCATGACTCACACCCAACAAGCGGTCAATAAATGGTCTGACCAGAACAATAAAGGTCACAAAACTAGACACTGGGTTGCCCGGCAAACCTACAAAGTGCGCGCAGCTTGTAGCACTGAGGCGATTGATGCGGCCATATGCAAATGGCTTGCCCGGCTTGATGGCCAGTGCCCATAAATCAAGAGAACCCAAGCTTTGAACAGCTGGCTTGACGTGGTCTTCTTCTCCCACACTCACACCACCAGTACTGACGATTAAATCGTGGTCGTTGGCCGCGTGCTGTAAAGCAGCTTGGGTGTCAGCCAGTGTGTCTGCAACGATGGCAAACTCTGTGACTTGTGCACCCAACCTTTTGAGCAAAGTGCTTAAAAAGAAACCATTGGAGCTGAAAATAGCGCCCGGCGGCAACGCGTCAGCTGCTACAGCGCCAGGCATCACCAGTTCGTCACCGGTTGACAGCAACGCCACACGCAATGGCTTGAGCACACTCACTTGCGCTTGGCCTATGCTCGCCAACAACCCTAGGTGTGCAGGCGTTAAACGCGTGCCTTTGCGTACGACGACTTGTCCGTTGGCAATATCTTCGCCACGCATGCGAATGTTTTGCCCTGTTGTTGGCGCTTGGGTTAAGCGCACAACGTCTACTCCTGCTTGTGGCGACACCAAACAATCTTCTTGCATCACCACGGCATTGGCATTGACTGGGATAGGCGCACCAGTAAAAATTCGCGCCACAGTGCCACCAGCCAAGTTGCCTGAAAAGTGGCCTGCTGGAATACGCGCAGATTGCGGCAAGCCCTCGCGCAACCCGGTGTTGGCATCAGCTATGTTAAGGGCGTAACCGTCCACAGACGAGTTGTCAAAACCAGGCACGTCAAGTTGAGCCACCACATCGTTTCCAAGCACACGGCCGTCGGCCAATTGCAGCGGTACATCTTCAACAGATGTCAGTGGCGAGGCCTTGGCCAACAGCTCAAGCAAGGCATCATCTAAAGACTTGAGGGGTGGTCGCGCTGGCGTTTGCTGGGCCAGCTTGTTGTCATTGGGGTTGGGAGACGTGCTGTTCATACCGGATTTTGCTAAAGGGCGCCGGCGTGTTTGCGAATGAAGCTTTTCACGCCCTCAACATCTGCAGACATACGCACAGAGCGTTTGGGTAGATTTTCAATGCCTTCAAACTTGGCTGGGCATGGGGGTTGCAGGCCTGTGGCCTCCACAATGGTTTGTGCGAATTTGATAGGCAACGCTGTTTCCAACACAATCATGGGCACACCAGGTATGAGGTGTTCAGCCGCCACTTTCACACCGTCGGCGGTATGCGGATCAATCAACATTCCATAGTCGGCCAAGGTGCTTTTAATGGTTGCTAAGCGGTTGGCATGGGTGCTGGTACCGCTGATAAAACCGTAGTCAGTTGCGACTGAGGCAAACGCAGGCTCAGCGCTGAGGTCGAAGCTGCCGGTGGTGCGCAAACTGTCGTCAAACAAACGCTTGGTAGCCGCGCCATCGCGTCCCATGAGGTCAAATACAAAACGCTCAAAATTGCTGGCTTTGGAAATATCCATAGAGGGGCTTGAGGTTTCAAACGTCTCAGCGCTGGCGCGTACACGGTACACACCAGCGCGAAAAAATTCATCCAACACATTGTTCTCGTTTGTGGCAACCACCAGCTTGTCAATTGGCAGTCCCATCATACGGGCCACATGGCCGGCGCACACATTGCCGAAGTTACCGCTGGGCACAGCAAAGCTCACGCGCTGGTCTGAGGTCTGAGTGGCTTGCAAATAGCCCGCAAAGTAATACACCACTTGCGCCATCAAACGTGCCCAGTTGATAGAGTTGACTGTGCCAATGCGCATACTCGTTTTAAATGACAAGTCGCTAGACACAGCTTTCACAATGTCTTGGCAATCGTCAAACACGCCATCAATGGTGATGTTGTGAATGTTGTCGTCTAACAGACTAAACATTTGCGCCTGTTGAAAAGGGCTCATTCGGTCATGAGGGCTGGTCATGAACACGCGTACACCGCTTTTCCCCCGCATGGCGTATTCGGCAGCGCTGCCTGTATCGCCAGAGGTGGCACCCAAAATATTCAGCGTCTCACCTCTGCGAGCCAACTCGTACTCAAACAAATTGCCAAGCAACTGCATGGCCATGTCTTTAAAAGCCAAAGTTGGGCCGTTAGACAAGCCCTCAATGTAGAAGCCGTCTTTCAGTTTTGTAAGCGGCGCGATGGCCTCAGTACCAAATACCTCTTGGGTATACGTTTTGGCACACAGCGCCCTCAGGTCTGCGCTGGGGATGTCATCAATGTACAAAGATAAGACTTCAAACGCCAGCTCGCTGTATGGCAAAGAGCGCCAAACGTCCAAGGTTGCAGCGGTGACTTGGGGGTAATGTTCGGGCAAGTACAGGCCGCCATCTGGGGCCAAGCCTGCCAACAAAATATCGCAAAACCGCTTGGGTGATTGGTCACCGCGGGTAGATATGTATTGCATTACGCCAACTCCTCCTTGCGCAATATAACCACAGTTGCCAGCACAGAAGGCAAGGCTTGAATGTCTTGCAAAGCATCTAACAGTGCGCCTTCACGCACGATGTGCGTGAGCATAATCAGGTCGGTTTGGTTGCCCTCTTGACCACTTACGTCGTGTGCCTCACGCTGCAACACAGCATCAATACTGATGCCACGCTTGGCCAACAAGCCAGTGAGGTTGGCCAGCACCCCAGCCTGGTCTGACACCCGCAGGCGCAGGTAATAAGCGCTCATAACATCGTCTATGGCCAGCACGGGCGTTTCGACAATGGCATGTGGCTGGAACGCCAAGGCTGGCACACGCGAATGTAGCGGACAACTTGCAGCTCGGGCAACGTCAACAAGGTCTGCAATCACTGCGCTAGCAGTGGGCTCGCCACCCGCACCTTTGCCGTAGTAAAGCGTTGTTCCCACTGCATCACCTTGCACCACCACAGCATTCATAGCGCCCTCCACGTTGGCCAGCAAACGCTCAGATGGCAACAAACAAGGGTGCACGCGCAACTCAATGCCATTGGCTACACGCTTGGTGATACCCAACAACTTGATGCGGTAACCCAATTGCTCAGCGTACTTGATGTCTTGCGGGTCTAGTTGCGTAATGCCTTCAATATGGGCTTTGCCAAATTGCACAGGGACACCAAAAGCAATTGCGCTCATAAGTGCGAGTTTGTGTGCCGCGTCTACGCCCTCAATATCAAACGTAGGATCTGATTCAGCGTAGCCCAACTTTTGTGCTGCTTTCAGCGCGCTGGAAAAGTCCAGCCCTTTGCTGCGCATCTCACTCAAAATAAAGTTGGTGGTGCCGTTGATAATACCTGCCACCCACTCCACGCGATTGGCGGCTAAGCCTTCGCGCAGAGCTTTGATGATGGGTATACCCCCGGCCACTGCAGCCTCAAACGCCACCACCACGCCGGCTTTGTTGGCTGCATCGAAAATTTCAGTGCCATGTAATGCCAGCAAAGCTTTGTTGGCTGTGACCACGTGCTTGCCATTGGCAATGGCTTGCAACACCAACTCACGCGCCAATGTGGTGCCACCAATCAACTCCACCACCACATCAACTTGGTTGTCTTTCACAATATCGTGTGCGTCTGCCACCACTCGAACGCCAGCAGCAACCAATGGTTGAGCGGCAGCCAAGTTGCGACGACTGGCCGTGACCACATCGATCGAGCGTCCCGCACGGCGCGTAATCTCGTCGCGGTTGCGAGTCAGCACATCAAATACAGATTGGCCAACATTGCCAACCCCTAACAAACCTAACCTAAGCGGAGACTGAGAAACAGGTGAAGAAGACTGCATAAATTTAAAGTACCGCGTGAAGCGTACATTGGTGGCAATGAAAGTAAGAACTGGCGCATGGTGTGGGCCATGTGTGTAAGTGATTTACGTTAGCGGTGTATACACGCCTTCTAACCTGAGGCAACCGACGTGGGCTGACGAATACCCGCAAGAAATCGTGCAATTCGGCCAACAGCATCGCGCAAGTCATCCTCATGCGGCAAAAACACAACACGAAAGTGGTCCGGCGTAGGGTAGTTGAAGCCTGTGCCTTGCACCACCAACACCCGCTCTTGAGCCAGCAAGTCGTAAGCGAATTGCTGGTCATCGGTGATGTGGTACATGTCAAGATCGAGTTTGACGAACATGTACAACGCCGCTTTGGGTTTGACCACACTCACACCAGGTATGGCGCTAAATAGCTCGTAAGCCAAGTCTCGCTGTCGGCATAAGCGCCCTGTTGGTGCGACCAAATCGTTGATGCTTTGGTAGCCCCCAAGCGCTGTTTGTATGGCCAATTGGCCAGGCGTGTTGGCACACAAACGCATTGAGGTCAACATGTTAAGGCCTTCTATATAGTCGGCTGCGCCACGCTTGTCACCAGACACCACCATCCACCCTGCACGGTAGCCACAGGAGCGGTAGTTTTTAGACAGTCCATTGAACGTTACAAAGAGTATGTCGTCTGCCAGCGACGCAATTGAAGTGTGTGTATGGCCATCAAACAAGGTTTTGTCGTAGATTTCATCGGCAAAAACAACCAGGCCATGCTTGCGCGCCAACTCAATCACACCCAACAACACCTCGTTGCTGTACAAAGCCCCTGTCGGGTTGTTGGGGTTGATGATGACAATGCCGCGCGTGTTGTCGGTAATTTTGTTGGCCATATCGGCCAAATCTGGGGCCCACTGATTGGACTCATCACAGATGTAATGCACGGGTGTGCCACCAGACAGCGACACTGAAGCCGTCCACAACGGGTAGTCAGGTGCAGGCACCAAGATTTCGTCCCCCACGTTGAGCAAGGCATTCATACTGATGGTAATGAGCTCACTGGCACCGTTGCCCAAGTACACATCGTCAACGCTGACGTTGGCAATGCCTTTTTCTTGCGTGTAATGAACCACTGATTTACGCGGTGCGAACAAACCCTTGCTGTCTGTATATGCGGCAGCTTGCGCCAAATTACGAATCATGTCTTGCACAATTTCGTCGGGCGGCTCCAGGCCAAACACGGCTAAGTTGCCGATGTTCAGTTTGATAATTTTTTGACCGTCCTCCTCCATCGCTCGCGCTTTGTCCAACACGGGACCGCGAATGTCATAACAAACGTTGGCTAACTTTGAAGACTTTTGAATAGACTTAATAGGCACGATGGACAACCAAGAAAAACAACAATAAACCCTCGCGCTGCGTTGCGCACATGACTTGGACAGCCTTAAGCCACACTGCTAGTCTGGCTTAACGGAGACCTTGAGGGGGAAACATATAATTTCACCATACTTTGCATGGCCTTTTGGCCGATCAGCTATCGACTTACCCCCTTTTTATACCAGCCCATGAAATTAGAACCCGACCACCCCAGCTCGCAATCGATTCAATCGGCTCAAACTGACTGGATACAAGTCGCCGGGGAGCGCATTGCGCACAGCGTCATATTGGGCTCTCACGGGGAGCGTGAACCCTGGCAATGCGAGACCACCCAAGCGCTGAGTGAGGCCCATTTTGAACAGATTTGCGCGTTCAAGCCTGAGTTGGTTATTTTTGGCAGCGGTGCAAAACAGCAGTTTGTTCATCCAAGGCTTTACCAATCGCTTATCGCAGCGGGCATTGGCATAGAAACAATGGACACGTTGGCAGCTTGTCGCACCTACAACGTGTTGGCCAGCGAGGACAGACATGTCATTGCAGCCCTAATCATCTTGCCTGAGCCAGTCGTACACATGTAACAGGTGATGCGCAAGAAGCAATGTGAAATTTTGACGGGCTACACACAGCCAAGCTCAACCAGCAACACCTGAACCAACAAAGGCCACCCACCATGAACAACACCCTAACTTGGCCCAGCGTCATTGACCTTGCCGATAATCCCGTGCCACCCGCATCCGACAAAGTTTCGAAAACACCACAAGAATGGCGACAACAGCTCAGCGCAGAGCAGTTTTACGTTACCCGCGAACACGGCACAGAACGCGCGTTTAGCAACAACATGTGCAGCGCGTTTGAACCGGGTCGCTACGCG
>CALBWZ010000149.1 GCA_937893415.1 uncultured Comamonadaceae bacterium
GGCGGCGCGCAAGGCGGCGCGTACCTTCCATTCCAGTTGCGTGTCGCTGAGCTGGTCGTTGCGCGTGTTGGCAAAGCGGGTGTGTGCGCTGTTGTCTAGACGCATGGCTTCGCGTGTTGCAACGGTGGCGTTGACCCACGTTTGTTGGTCAGCATTGAGATAAGGTAGCCAAAACGGCAACACGTCCACCACCGCGTCATAGTCGCGCATGGTGAGGCGAATCAGGGCCACGCTAAGCCAATTGCCTGCTACTTTTTTAGGCTGTGCTTTGCTGGCACTTAAAAAAGATTGGGGGTCGTTGAACAGCTGGGTTGCCAAGACGCGCTGACCGGGCACTACCAACGCGACGGCATCTATAAAAGCCTCCTTGTCTGCCCACATGGCTGCGTCGCGTGCCCACGTCCATGCCACTTCAGGCGAAATCAGACCCAAGCGAAGCAGTTGCGTGACAGCGCCCAAGCACGCTTCGTCACGGCCTGTTTGCTGCTGCCACAAAGCGACCAGCGTTTTGGTCGTAATGGCTGGGGCAACGCTGGAGGCCGCTGCTTGGCCTAGGGCCAATTGTGCTTGCCACTCATAGCAGGTGACATCGGGGTCGTCATTCATACGGAATGCACGGTGCGCGGCTTGCAGGGCCACCCAGTCTTGGCGCTTGCCCAGCAGCAGCATCCAGTCGTTGCGCAAACGGTCCTCGTAGTAGCTGCCCGAATAGCGTTTGAAAAACGCCTGCACTTCAACTTCAGAGGCCTCCTCAAGGCGGGACTTGAGTGTCCAATAAGCGGCCAAGGGCTCAAGTGGGTGCCCCGCAATTGTGGGTAACATGTCTTGCAACGCGCCGCTTTGATCGCGAAAGTAGGCTGAGCGCATGTCCATCAATGTCGCGGCAGCTTTGTCAGACTGTTTGGCCATGGCCTCAACACAAGGCGACAGCAGTACCAGCAAGCACAGCAAGGTGCTACAGCCAGACCTTGTGAGGTGATGGTGGTAATCTAGGCGAGCAAGCGATGACACGAAACTGCGTATAAACATGAATTGATTATGAATACAAATTCGAATGATCCGTCTAAAAAATCGACACTTTCTACTAATTTAGAAAAAGCCCAGTGGCGCAAGCACTTGGTTCACGAGCGCCAAAACATGGCTGATCACGAAGACCGGTCATTGTGGCTTCAGCGCGTGCTGCGGGTGTGGTTGGTAGACCGACCAGACGCCGTGATTGGAGCTTACTGGCCGATCAAAGGTGAGTTCGATGTGTTGCCTGCATTGTTTCGCTGGCAAGAGGCTGGGCGCGAAGCCGATGCAGTGGACGCCATCGTCAGCCGGCGCATTGCGTTGCCAGTTATCAACCGCGAGGACAAAACATTGAGCTTTCATGCGTGGTACCCAGGCTGCCCGATGGAGGATGACGCCTACGGCATTCCAAAACCAACAGGCACTGAGGTGGTCACGCCAACGTTGTTGTTTGTGCCATGTGTGGGCTATGGCCCTGGTGGTTACCGCTTGGGCTATGGGGGTGGTTTTTACGACCGCACGCTGGCGCAACTA
Organism: uncultured Comamonadaceae bacterium; assembly: GCA_937893415.1. GTDB lineage: Bacteria > Pseudomonadota > Gammaproteobacteria > Burkholderiales > Burkholderiaceae_C > RS62. Next base: position 1,546 of record CALBWZ010000149.1, read on the forward strand.
ACACCCAGGCCCTATACCGTGGGTTTGGGGTTTGCCAACGCATTCTTGTCCGAACTGACGCCAGAGCCGCACGATGTGGCCTTGGACGCCATTCTTAATGACAACGGTGTGGTGTGGCCCATGACCATTCCCGGCATGTCACAGTCTTAATGGGCCAAGGCCAACTCAGAAGGGCTTTAAAACCCTGAGCCTGGTTGCTTTAGAAACGCTTGTTCTTCTGCTGTGCTGCTGCGGTTCAGGGCAGCGTTGCGATGGGGAAATCGGCCAAAGCGCTCAATGATGACTTGGTGTTTGCGTGCGAACTCTGTTAAGTTGGCCATGGCTGCGCATCCGGGGTGTTTGGCTTGTAACGATTCAAACAAGCCCACGTTCTGGTTTTGCAAGCTGACATCTTCAGCGTGTTCTAGCGGCAACAACAAGAACACTTGAAGCAAGGCGGGTAATGTATCCAAGTCGCCCAGTGCAATGCTCTCAAGCGCCCAACTTTGTGCCAAATAATCGGCGGCAAAGGCACGTGACTGGCCTCTAAACATGTTGCGGCTGAACTGGTCAACAACCACCGTGCTGGCCACTCTCCCAGCGGGCGTGTCGCGCCAACTGTGCAATACAGGCAGTGCCGATGGTGCAAGCAAGGGTAGAAACCGCTCTGTGATGTTGAGGTCTGTTTGGTCTGACTTTTGGAACCACAGTGCTGTGTAGTTGGTGGCTGTTACCTCAAGGTGCGCCGGCGCGTCGGCATGCGCTGGGTGCAACAAGGCGTAGTGACCAAACCAAAAATCTAAAACGTCTTGGGCATAAATGTGCGTTGTCATGTGTTTATCTTAGTGGCCTGCGTGAACCCCCGCCATAATGTGCCCATGGCCAGACCCAAGTCCGCATCACACGATCTCAAGCGCGAGGCTATTCTCGACGTTGCAGCGCAGTGCTTTGCCCAGCAAAGCTACCCCAGCGCCAGCATGAATGACATTGCTGTGGCCTGCGGCACCAGCAAGGCGCGTTTGTACCATTACTACGAGGGCAAAGAGGCCATTTTGTTTGACCTCTTAGACCGCTACACGCAACACTTGTTAGCGTTGGTGGGCGAAACAGAAGCCCGCGCACAGCGGCGCAACCTGTCCGAGGTCGAGGCGTTGCATGAGCTCATCAGGGTGTTTTTGACCGAGTACGAAAACTCTGCC
>CALBWZ010000150.1 GCA_937893415.1 uncultured Comamonadaceae bacterium
AACACCATGGCCAGCGTATCCAGCTCGCAATAGCGCAGCAGGCCATCACGCAGGCTTTGCCGCTCTTCGGGCTGTAGGTCTTCAAACTGCAACCGCAGGTAGGCGTAGCTGGCTGCACCGCCTTGGTTGATGGCCTCGGCCTGAATGCTCAGCTCATCCAGCGCCCCTAGCTCGGTGACCAATAGCTCGTAGGGATCTATTACCTCACCGCTCTCATCTTGCGCCCACCACGTCATGTTGCGGAAGTTGAGGCTGGGTATGTTGCCACTTACCCCGGTTACGCCCGTTGCTTCGGTTGCGCCATATATTGGTTTGCCATAGGTATCGCGCAGGAAGGCCAAGCTGCTCATGACAGCGGGCAAGACCTTCTTAATGGAGCTGCTACCCTTGGTGCTGGGGTGAAAGTAGTGTTTGCGCGCAAGGTCTGCCAGGTCGACCATGGCGCGATCGCCCTCTTTGGTGATGTCATCGATGAAGGCAATGAGAGCGTCTGTGTCATCGGGCGCCTCAACATCTTGGTTTAGCTGGGTTTTGATGGCTTCCAATATTGTGTTTTCGTGATGGCTCCACCGCATGATGGTGCCTTGGTCGTGACGCAAGGCCTCGCGCAGCGCCCTTACAAATGCATAGTTAGGGAACACGCCAGGGTCATCACACAAAAACTGGTCGGCATGGCGTACTGAACCGTCAGCTTCCAAGACATGGTGCGAGAACTGAAAACCCACCTGCTCATAAGGCCTGCGCCCTGAGTGAAATGGCAGTGCCACCGCTGCGGTCTCGAAGTCAATGAGGTGCAATGGGTAGGTCCAGCTGCGCATGTGGTGTGCGAGTCCCTCATCATCAAGGTAGTAGCCGCGTGGCTGGGCTTCGGCAGGTAAGCCATCTGCTTGCATCCACTGGCGTTGTGGGTTTTTTATTTCGCCCTGTGCATGCTCGGTTACTTTTAAGTCTTCAGCCTGCACCTGTTTAAGCTTGTACACACCTTGCTGAATGAGCTTGTCTTTGCCGCGAAAATTCCACAGATCAAGAACGGTCCCTTCGGCGAAGTCGGCGTCGGTCCAATTGAGTGCTTGCCTCCAGCATTCATGAAAACCACTGCGCATGGTGCCACCGACAGGCGCTTTAAATTCACAAGTGTGGCAACGCGATGTCAGGCTTGGGGTCACGGGCTTATCCGCTGCATAAGCTGCGGCCCACTGCATGGCAGTTTCAGCAAAAGGACCTGTACCGCCGGGGAAGACGAGGTCGCCGCTTAGGATTTCATTGGCCAAGTGATCCACACTCACACAGGTCAACACCGAGTCTGCTACCGCTGCTTGCTTGGCTCTTTCATCGACCAACACATCCGTATGGCGTCCGTTTCGTTTTACCTTGAAGCACTGGTTCAAGCCGTTTTCCGTAGCTGTTTTGCTCTTGTCTGGCATCAGCAGGTGAGCGGTGACCGTGCTGCCGGGAAACGCATGCATCACCACGTATTTCTGGAAGGCCACGTCTTGAAGGTACGCCAGATAAGTTGACTTGATACCACCACGTGCACCCACCATCTCACTCACATCACCCGAGTACGACTTGGCCTTGACCTCAATGACTTCGAACACGTGGTCGCTCTTCACCAGCACATCGACCCGCACCAAGAGACCTTCGTAAACGATAGCTGGCTCGAACAGCGTGATGTTTTCTTGTTTGAGTAACTCAGCGGTCTCCGCTATGGCCTCATCAACACCCTTTGCTTTGACCTCAATGCCGTTCGGGTACAGGTACTTAGCCAGCTCCCCAACCTGGAAGCCTCCATCGGCCAACATCGCCAAGAACGCATCGTCATTGTTGGTGTTGGCGTATTCAGGCTTGCCGGTATAGAAGAGCTTGGTGGGGCACTCAACCGCCAACTTAAAGCGGGACTTGGTTAGGTAGCGTTTGCTGGATCTGTTAGACATGTTGAATCTCCGGTCTACTGCACCTAAGGATCGATGTCCACAGCATAAGGTAAAGGGAAATTGCGCTCAACTTTTAAGCTTCCTCGCGTAGCAACAACAAAACGGCTTCTAACTCAAGGGTGGTTTCAGCTGATA
>CALBWZ010000151.1 GCA_937893415.1 uncultured Comamonadaceae bacterium
TGCTGCGACGAAACCAAGTTTTGAGATTCTCCAGCTTGTAATGCGCTTGCCATTTTTTGCTGTCGTCACGACGCACAAGCCTAATTTGTTCAGGCTTTATTACGATGGTTTCTGAGGCTATTAGGCGCATGCAAGCAGTTTACTGGTCTTTAGAGAAGAAATCAACCAGCGGCAGACAGTCAAATCGTGTAATAACCGTGTAATTAAAGCATAAAATAAAAACAACGACTTACGTCGTTGTTTTTAAAGGGTTTTTTGGCTCCTCGAACTGGGCTCGAACCAGTGACCTACGGATTAACAGTCCGGCGCTCTACCAACTGAGCTATCGAGGAACAAGCCTCAAATTATAGCGTGGTTTTTTACTGTCACAAACCAACGGCTAAAAAAATTGATGTGGCGGTTCAATCAAACGTGGGTGTTTCGACACCCAAGACTTTGTGCAGCTTAGGGCTGGTAGTGGTGTACTGCAAAAACACACGTTTGTCAGGAAAAATAATGGGCGACGCGCCAAAAGCGGCCAGTGCGCATTCATGGAACCCAGACAGTATCAGTTTCTTTTTACCGGGGTAGGTGTTGATGTCACCAACCGCAAATATGCCAGGGACGTTGGTCGAGAATTTTTCTGTGTCTACGACCAGTTGCTTGCGCTCTATGTCTAGACCCCAGTTGGCGATGGGTCCGAGTTTGGGACTTAAACCAAAGAACACCAGCATGGCGTCCATGGGGACGATACGGGTCACACCGTCTGCGCCCGTTACTTTGGCGCCAACCAGTTGGCCGTCGCGCTCATCTAGGCCTGTGACCTGACCAACGATGAATTGCATTTCGTACTGCTCACACAGCGCCCTCATTTTTGCCACATTGGCCGGCGCCGCTTTGAAGCCGTCGCGTCTGTGTATCAGTATGACGCTTTCGGCCTTGTTGGGGCCATCGCCTACAAAGTTCAAAGCCCAGTCAATGGCCGAGTCCCCACCACCTAAGATGATGAGATTTTTACCAGCAAACTTGGCTGGGTTTTTAACGCTGTAGTGAACCTGAGTACCAGTGTGCGCTTCTATGCCCTCTACTCTGAGCAAGCGCGGCTGGAACGCGCCAACACCGGCAGCGATAAAAATGGTCTTGGTTAAAAACTGTGTGCCCTTGTTGGTTTCCACATAAAAGCGGCCATCGGGCTGGCGTTCAACTTCGCTCACTTCTTGGCCAAAGTGAAATACGGCTCCAAAGGGTTTGATTTGTTTCAACAGCAAGTCTGTGAGCTCTTTACCTGTGCACACTGGCACAGCCGGAATATCGAAGATGGGCTTGTCTGGGTACAGCTCCATAGGTTGGCCGCCAGCGTAGGCCAATGAGTCGATGACGTGGGCTTTAATTTCAAGCAGACCTAGCTCGAACACTTGGAACAAGCCGACGGGGCCTGCGCCAATAATGACAGCATCGGTTTCAATACCACCAGCACTCAATGTGCGGCTGGTGGCTTCGGTGATAACTTCGGTGTCCATGGGGTGTTAACTCTTTAATGCAGCGCACGCATAGCGCTGAGCAGGTTGGATGCGGTTGTTGTGGTGCTTATCGCACCAGCTCTGGTAGTTTGTTGGGCTTGTCTTGCCACTCTTCGGCATCAGCCAATGGTTCTTTTCGCTTGGTGATGCTTTTCCACGTAGGAATGCGTGACAGCTCTTCGTTGAGCTTGATCATGTGTATTTGGTCTGAAGGCACATCTTCTTCAGCGTAAATGGCCGACACAGGACATTCCGGAATGCACACTGCGCAGTCAATGCACTCATCGGGGTCTATGGTGAGAAAGTTCGGGCCTTCGCGGAAACAGTCCACAGGGCACACGTCTACGCAGTCGGTGAACTTACAACGGATACAGGCTTCGGTGACGACGTGTGTCATGGTTTGGTTCAAATAGGGTTGGTGGTAGGGTTCACAGTTGGACTGTCAATTGGCAGCACGTCTGTGTCACAAGGTGTTAATTTTAATGCGTGCAGGGCCGGCCTTTCCATTATGCACTTCAAGCCCTAAGCATTAAGAGGTCATGGCTGGGTTGCAAGCGGTTTTTTTAAGCATTTATCAGTACGGCTGCAGACGTGCTGTGGCTGGCAGTGTCCACCAATATAAGGCTGCCAAGACCCCGGCTGGTGGCGTATGCCGCCAGTGGCAATGGCGTTTGAAAATGCAGTTGTACCTGTCCTATGCTGTTTGCAACCAATGTGTCAGTGGCTGAGGTGTTCAGCGTTGCAATGTCAATCTGGTGGTCAATGGCACATACTTTGACTTTGACCCAACGGTGGCCGTGTAAGGCCCAGTAGTTGCGCCCCACGTTCAGCGGCTGCTCGTCGAGCCACGCGATGGTTGCCGTGGCGTGCTGTGAGCCCAAAGAAGCCTGGCGGGCTATCAGCCAGTCGCCGCGTGAGACGTCAATCTCGCGGTCCAGCACCACGCCTACGGTGTCACCTGCCTGTGCTGGCAAGTCACCCAAGTCTTGGCGTGTGGTGGTCAGCAACTGAGCCACTTCAGCATGCTGCCCGCTGGGGCTGAGTTGCAATAGGCTGCCAACGCTTATAGTCCCAACGGCCAGGCGTCCCCAGTAAATGCGTCGACCTTGTAGGCCAAGCGGAACCGTGTTGCGGTTTTCAACCCATTGAACGGCAAGGTGCGGGAGTGATGGCGGTTGCGCCGCCGCAGATATTGTTTCTAGCTCGGCGATGGTGGGCAAGCCCTCAAGCAACGCCAGGAGGCTCGGGCCGTGGTAGCCGGCCCAGCCTGGATGCGCAAGAACCACGTTGTAGCCCATCAGCGCAGAGACCGGAACGGTTCCAGCGCAATCAATTTGCCCAAGCGCAGCAAAGTGGTGCAATGCTGCGCTGATGTTGGTAAAGGCTGTTTGTGGGTCATCAACAGCGTCTAATTTGTTAATGGCAAATACCACCGACGGCACGCGCAAGCGGTTGACCAGCAAGCTGTGGCGGCGTGTTTGTGCCAGCAATTCTAGTGCGGGGTTCTGCCAGTCCAGCTTCGTTGCGTCTACCAACACAACGGCAGCGTCGGCATTGGTGGCGGCGGTCACCATGTTGCGCGTGTACTGCACATGGCCTGGGGTATCGCCAATGATGAACTTGCGTGCAGGCGTTGCAAAGTAACGCCAAGCCACATCAATGGTGATGCCTTGTTCACGTTCGGCTTGCAGCCCATCTGTAAATGCGGCCAAGTCTGGTTGTTGGCCATCGTCGCTCCGGTGGCTTGTGTTGGATGCGTTGGCCAATTGGTCGCTGAGTATGGCTTTGCTGTCAAGGAGCAGTCGTCCAATGAGCGTGCTCTTGCCGTCGTCCACCGAGCCACAGGTGATAAATGTGAGTGCATTCATGTTAAAAATAGCCTTCTGCTTTGCGTTTTTCCATAGACGCCTCTGAGGTTTGGTCGTCCATACGGGTTGCGCCACGTTCGCTGATGGTCACGCTGAGTGTTTCCGTCACGATGTCGGCGGCGGTGGCTGCCGTGCTCGCGACTGGACAGGTGCAGGTGATGTCGCCCAGTGTGCGAAACCGGACCTGCACACGCTCAATTTGTTCGTTCTGGCGTGCCGGTGTGAGTGCTGTCACTGGCACCAACAGGCCTTTGCGCTGCACAACCTCGCGCTCATGGCTGAAGTACAAGCTTGGCAAGGCCACGTGCTCACGGGCGATGTACTGCCACACGTCCAATTCAGTCCAGTTGGAAATGGGGAACACCCGAAAGTGTTCGCTGGGGTGAAGTTTTGTGTTGAAGAGCTGCCACAGTTCTGGGCGTTGTGATTTGGGCAGCCATTGCCCAAAGCTGTCACGGTGTGAAAAAATTCGCTCTTTTGCACGGGCTTTTTCTTCATCGCGCCTGGCGCCGCCCATCAGTGCGTCGAAGCGAAACTCTTCAATGGCTTCCAACAGCGTGACCGATTGGTGCGCATTGCGCGGCTCATCTGAGCGGGCCAAGCGCACGGTGCCTCTGGCCATAGAGTCTTCAACGCTGCGCACAATCAGTTGCGCGTTCAACTCGGCGGCGCGTTGGTCACGAAACTGCGTGACCTCTGGAAAATTGTGCCCTGTGTCAATCATGAGCAATGGGAAGGGGATGTGGCCTACGCCAAAGGCTTTTTCAGCACACTTGAGCATCACCAACGAGTCTTTACCACCAGAAAAAAGCAGTGCAGGGCGCTCAAATACAGCAGCCACTTCGCGCAATATGAAAATGGTTTCAGCCTCTAGCGCGTCGAGGTGGGCATTGCTGACATTGGCTTGTATCAGGGCGGGAGGCGTAATGGCGTTCATGTGTTTTGCTCGGTTGCTGTTGTAGCTGCGGCCAATGGCGTTGAAGCTTGTACGTGTAAACCACATTCTTTAGCTGGCGTTTGGCTGTCGCTGCTCTCCCACCACCAGCGCCCAGCACGAAAGTCTTCACCCACGCTGATGGCGCGCGTGCAAGGCTCACAGCCAATGCTGGGGAAAAATGCATCGTGCAAGGGGTTGTAGGCCAATTGGTGTTGCGCAATGAAATGCCACACATCACCCCAAGTCCAGTCCAGTATGGGGTTGAGTTTGAGGCGAGTGGCCTCTTGCTCGAGGTTGCCAGCGACTGATCGCGTGTTTGACTGCTCACGGCGAAGGCCCGTTATCCAGCCCACTTGTCCTGCCAAGGCATGCATTAGCGGTTGCATTTTGCGCACGTTGCAGCAATCCAAGCGGTGGGCTTTGCTCTCGTAAATACCATTGTCAGCAACCCGCTTGACCAAGGCAAGCACCTGCTCGACTTGGGGTTGAAACACCCGAACTGTGATGGCGTAGCGGTGTTCTAATGTCGCGATCAATGACAGAGTTTGAGCGTGTAAGCGCTGGGTATCGAGTACAAATACGCTGGTGTTTGAAGTCTTCAGAGCGCCAGCCATGTGCAACAAGTGTGTGACCACCACGTCTTCAGCGCCCAGGCTGTTGGCCTGTGTCCAAGCGCCTGCGTGTGTCAACTGGGTGGCTTGTATCAGGGCGATGCTGTCACTCACCAAGCCTGAAAAATTGTTGCTTGGCTTGTCGTACAAGTCAAGTGCGCTCATGCTGTCTCACTTTGGTGAGCGCGGGCAAATAGCGGTTTCGCTTGCTGTGTGTCACCCTGGTAAAAAGCCGCAAAGCTTGTCAAGGCGCGTTGTGCGGCTTGTAGGTCTTGGTCGTCTCGCAGCAGGGCATGGCTAAACCCCAAGCGATGCATGTGCGCCAATTGGTCCACCAGCACATCGCCGTTGGCCAGCAGTTGTCCTTGGTATTGACGCCTGATTCGCAGATGTTGGGCTTGAGAGTAGGCGCGCCCATCGCTGAATGTTGGAAAGTGCAGTGCAATGCTGGTCACACCTTGCAGGTCCAGTTGTGCCACGTCGGTGTCGTTGGTGATGGCCAAGCTTGCCGCTAACAAGCTGTGGCTGTCGGTGTGACTGTGGTGATTGAATTCCATGCTGTTTGCTCCGGTGTTAGGCCTGTGTGGGCGCTGTGGCTTCGCTTTGTCGCTCTAATGTGGTCACAGCTAGAGTTTTATTTTCAGATGCGGTTGCAGTTGCGGCGGTGGGTGTTTGGCCACTTGTTGGCCTAGCAGTTGCCACACGCACTGCGTTTGTTGCGGTCTTAAAAGGTTCTAGTCCGACGCGTTGTACGGTGTGTATGAAGCGTTCTTGCCCAAGCCGCTGGTCACGGTAAGTGGCCAGCAAGGCTTCCACCACATCGGCTACTTCAGCAGCAGCAAAAGAAGGGCCAATGACTTTGCCTGGGGTCGGCGTGCCGCCTAGGTGGCTCCCGTCTGAGCCACCCAGTGTTATTTGGTACCACTCTTGGCCATCTTTATCGACGCCCAGTACCCCAATGTGTCCGCTGTGGTGGTGTCCGCATGAGTTGATGCACCCGCTGATGTGCAAGTCAACAGGGCCAATGTCATCGAGCTCATCCATGTCTTGGTAGCGCGCTGTAATGGCCGAAGCCAATGGCAGTGACCTGGCGTTGGCCAAGCTGCAAAAGTCACCACCCGGGCAGGCGATCATGTCTGTCAGAAGGCCAATGTTGGGTTTGGCAAATCCCAACGTGCGCGCTGCGCGCCATAGTGCTGGTAGTTCGTTGTTGTCCACCCATGGCAACACCAGATTTTGTTCATGGCTGACGCGCACCTCACCCGCGCTGTATTGCTCCGCCAAATCGGCGGCGGCATCAAGTTGGTTGGCGGTGGCATCACCCGGGGCAAACCCTGGACGTTTAAACGACAAGGTGACAGCACGAAGGTCTGGGTTTTTATGCGCACGCACGTTTTGCTTGAGCCAGCGGCCAAACTCGGTATCGTCTTTGGCCGATGCATGCAACAAGTTGGTATGTCGCACT
>CALBWZ010000152.1 GCA_937893415.1 uncultured Comamonadaceae bacterium
ACTCATTAAAAACTGCGCCAAACGCGGTATCGGGTATGTCGCCCTGTATGCTTTCAGTACAGAAAATTGGGCTAGGCCCAGCGGCGAGGTCAGCGCCTTGATGAGCCTGTTTCTCAAATACCTGAACTGCGAAGTCGATGAAATGCGTGACAACGGCGTGCGCTTGAGGGTATTGGGCGACACCAGCGCTTTCTCACAAGCGATTCAAGACGCCATTGCCCAAGCTGAAAGCAGTACAGCGCACAACGACCGCTTGCATTTAAACGTAGCCGCCAACTACGGTGGGCGCGCAGAATTGGTCCATGCCGTGCGCAAATGGATGGGAGCAAATCCGGACGCAGACCCCGCCCTCTTTGACGAGGCGTCGATTTCAAACCACTTACAAACTGGCAATATGCCTGCGCCAGACCTGCTGGTGCGCACGGGTGGAGAATGCCGTATTAGCAACTTTTTGCTGTGGCAAACCGCCTATACAGAGCTGTATTTTACCGACACGCTGTGGCCGGCATTTGACGCCAGAGCGCTAGACAAAGCCATTCTGTGGTTCCACACACGCGAGCGGCGGTTTGGCAAAACGTCACAACAGGTTCAAGTTCCAGTTTAAATGTATGGGCAAACATCTGGGCAAATCTATATGCGATTTGCCCAGTTAAAATCTGGCATCATTTACTTGTGGCCAAGCTGTCGTCTTGGCCCTTACTTTTTTCCACTTTTGCGCCGTGTGTGCGCCTAGGACTGTCATGACTGCAATGCCCGATTCAATGGACGACCGCGACGGCAAAATTTGGATGGACGGCACCATGGTCGAATGGCGCGATGCCAAGATTCATGTACTCACACATACCCTGCACTACGGCTGTGGTGCCTTTGAAGGCGTGCGCGCTTATAAAACAGACAAAGGCCCGGCCATTTTTCGCTTGCAAGAGCACACCGAGCGCTTGTTCAACAGTGCCAAAATTTTGCGCATGGCCATTCCGTTTACGCAAGCGCAGCTCAATCAAGCCCAGCTCGATGTGGTGCGCGAAAACAAACTTGAAAGCGCCTACATCAGACCGCTGACTTGGATTGGTTCTAAGAGACTTGGCGTCTCGCCAAAAGGCAACACCATTCACTTAATGGTGGCCGCTTGGCTGTGGGGGGCTTACCTAGGCGAAGAAGGTCTGCAACGCGGCATACGCGTTAAAACCAGCAGCTTCACGCGCCATCACGTCAACATCACCATGACACAAGCCAAGGCTGTGAGTAACTACACGAACAGCATTTTGGCCAATATGGAAGCCACTGAAGACGGGTACGACGAAGCGCTGCTGCTAGATGTCAGCGGCTTCGTGTCCGAGGGAGCAGGTGAGAACTTGTTCGTTGTCAAGCACGGCGTGATTTACACGCCAGATTTGTCGGCTGGAGCCTTGAACGGCATCACACGCAACACCATCCTTCACATTGCCAAAGACTTGGGTTTAGAAGTTGTGCAAAAGCGCATCACTCGCGATGAGGTCTACATCTCAGATGAAGCCTTCTTTACTGGCACAGCTGCCGAGGTCACACCTGTACGCGAGCTAGACCGCATTGCCATTGGCACAGGCAGCCGCGGTCCAATCACGGAGAAGATTCAAGCAGCATTTTTTGACATTGTGAACGGACGCAATCCCAAATACGCCCACTGGCTGACATTGGTTTGACACGGCCCACTCATTACTTACGTCTTACAACCACAACTGCACCATGTCCAATCAAACTGTAGCGCTTAGCGCTGCCGACCTCAACCAACACGGCGGCGTTTATTGTCCCAGCCCTGCAGCTCAGATGGAGGTGTGGAACACCCATCCAAAGGTCTTCCTAGACGTGGCAACAACAGGCCATGCCAAGTGCCCTTACTGCGGCACAAACTACGCGCTGCGCGCAGGCGAGCAGGTTGCTGGCGGACACTGACGCGCTGGACCAAGTCACGGTGATTACCGTGACGTACAACAGCGCGCACTGCATTGCGGGTCTGGCCGCCACCTTGTCTAGGTTGCAACATGTTGTGGTCGTTGACAATGCCAGCAACGACGGCACGGTCAAAGCCGTTGCCAACGCCATGCCAAAGGCTGTCGTTTTATCAAGTGACAGTAATATGGGGTTTGGTCGCGCCAACAATTGGGGCTTAGAGACGACAACCACGCCTTACGCCTTGCTGCTCAACCCTGATTGCGACATCACAGCAGAGGCTATTGCAGCTTTGGTCGATGCCGCTCGTCGCTGGCCCGAAGCCGCCATGCTTGCGCCGCAAATTCAAAACGCTGCAGGCAAACCTGAAATCAATTACCGCTGGCCTAGCACGCACTGGGCCAGTACTGGCCCAGGCGCAGAGGCAGATTGCTGCGTTGGCTTCTTGTGCGGTGCAGCCATACTCATCAACCAAAGCAACATGCGCGAGATTGGCGGTTTTGACCCGGATTTTTTCCTGTACTACGAAGATGATGACCTGTGTTGCCGCACCTTTAATGCCGGCAAGTCCATGATGCTGATTCCAAGCGTCACCGTCACGCACCGCTCGCGCGGCTCGGTCGGTGGCAATGCGCCCTTGTCAGCCGAATACACCCGCGGCTACTTTCACGCGCAATCTAAAATACGCTTTGCCGCCAAACACATGGGTGCTGCGCACAGCAAACAATTGCGGCGCAAAACCTTGCGTCTGGCCTATCTGTCTCTTGTCGCGCGCTTGTTGTGGCCAAGCCCTAAGTATTTGGCTAGGAACTGGGGCAGAGTAAGAGGTTTGCAACAATGGCAACCCACATGAATCAAGCTACTGAGCCCAGACTCACCATTGCCGTCATCACACTCAACGAGGCCAAGCGCATAGAACAGTGTTTGCGCAGCGCAGCGTTTGCCGACGAGCTCATTGTGGTTGACAGCGGGAGCACAGACAACACGCAAGTCCTTGCCAAACGCATGGGCGCACACGTGTTTGAGTACACAGACTGGCAAGGTTTTGGCGAACAACGCAACCGGTTGCTTGCGCACAGCACTGGTGAATACATTTTCTTTTTAGACGCCGATGAAGAAATAACACCCGCACTGCAATCAGAAATTGAAGCGGCGATCGCCTCCGCCACCACTGATAAATGGGAGGTGTTGTGGAACCAAGTCGCCTACGGTAAACCTTTGTCGCGCATGCGCAGCACAAGTGGTGTGACCCGTATGTTCAAGCGCAGCGCCCTTGTTCGCTGGACTGGTGTGGTCCACGAACATGCCATCACCAACGAGCAGGTCACAGGTACGCAACGCTTCAAAGCCAGGCTGCTACACCACTCTAGGCCCAGCGTACACAGCAGCTTGGTTAAGCTCGCT
>CALBWZ010000153.1 GCA_937893415.1 uncultured Comamonadaceae bacterium
GAAACAGTTTTTTTACCCAGGCTTTGTGCACGGCACAGGCGGTATATTGCGCGATGACGACACCTACCACCAAGCCATGACCCCGCAAGCGCTGACATGGCCACCTAAAAGTATGGCCCTGTTCTCCTACGAATCGCCCTCACTGGGATTGTTAATCAACCAAGCCACCGAAATGGGCATGAACATACAAACGGCGGCGGGACGCACCACCGCTCACGTGCAACAGCTGGCCGATCAAGACAATATAGGGGTGGACAACATCGGCATGATGCCCCATTGCACGCAACAACAATTTGACACGTGGCTAGCAGAGCAAGATTTTTTAGTGGTGCGTGGCGAAGACTCACTGACCCGCGCCATTTGGGCAGGCAAACCTTTTTTATGGCATTTGTACCCGCAAGAAGATGGTGCGCACCGTATAAAACTCAACGCATTTCTTGACTGGCTAGATGCGCCCACTGACATGCGCAATGCCTTCAAAACATTGAACGGAACACGCAGCTTGCGCGAGGATACATTGATGTTTCCAAGCAACAAAGTACGCTGGCAGGCTTGGACGCAATGTGTGCGTGCAGCCCGTAGCAAACTCTTGGCCCAAAACGACTTGGTGACCCGCCTGATCCTGCATGTGCAGAAAACGGTTGGTTGAAGCGACATTGCTGCGCGCACAGTTAAACGGCTCAGCGGTTTATTCAGGTGGTTTAGCCGTTAAAATCTAAGGTTTTCCAAAACGATAAGCCGCAGGACACAGCCTCATGCTGAGCCTTGGACGGCATCATTCGTACCTACACACGTTTATAGCTTTATGAAAACTGCTCAAGAAATTCGCCCCGGCAACGTCATCATGCACGGCAAAGACCCCATGGTCGTTTTGAAGGCTGAGTACAGCCGCGGTGGCCGCAACTCAGCAACGGTTCGCATGAAGCTCAAGTCACTGCTAGGCAATATGGCAACTGAAGTCGTGTTCAAAGCAGACGACAAGCTGGAAAACGTTGTGCTTGAGAAAAAAGAGTGCACCTACTCCTACTTTGCTGACCCCATGTACATTTTTATGGACGAGGAATACAACCAGTACGAAGTTGAGTCAGAAAATATGGGTGACTCATTGAACTACTTGGAAGACGGCATGACCGGAGAGGCCGTATTTTACGAAGGCAAAGCCATATCTATTGAGTTGCCTACATCAGTTGAGCGCGAAGTAACATGGACAGAACCGGCAGTCAAAGGCGACACATCGGGCAAGGTCCTCAAACCTGCCAAAATCGCCACTGATTTTGTAGTGGCCGTTCCGTTGTTTGTTGCCCAAGGCGATCGCATCGAAATTGACACCCGAACCGGTGAATACCGCAAACGTGTGTAGGCAAGCAGCTGATCACAAAACAGAGACCTGAGGGTCTCTTTTTTTTGGTCCGCAAGCGCGTCAAGACCTACGCTGTCACACGCAACAAGCACAATACAACCATGCATACAGATCACGACATTAAAAATCAAACCTTGGCTAACGCTTGGGCCGCATTGCACGCTCACGCAAACAGCGGCGAGGCTCTGCGCAAAGACTCATACCGATTGGCATTCGCAGACCCGGAATTTTTAATGCGCAATGAAACCAGGGGGATGCGTTTACAGCTGGAGATGGCCAAGCCAGACCTTATTCAACAAGCGTTGGGGGTTGACCACACCATTGTTGTGTTTGGCAGCGCCAGGTTCAAAGACCAAGCTACGGCGGACGCTTTGAAACAAGGCGCACAAGCCTCTGGTGACGTTGCTGCACAAGCCGGCTGCAGCGCAACGCCCGCTACTATGAAGCTGCAAGAAGCTTTGCCTACACAGTCGCCCAGTACAGCCAAGCTCAAACACCAGATAACCGCTTGTTCATTTGTACAGGCGGGGGCCCTGGCATTATGGAGGCGGCCAACCGTGGCGCGTCAGAAGCCGGTGCGCCAACGGTTGGACTCAACATCGCCCTACCCCATGAGCAAAGCGCCAACCCGTATGTATCCCCCGAGTTGAACTTTAAGTTTCACTACTTTGCGCTGCGAAAAATGCACTTCATGATGCGCGCTAAAGCCTTGTTGGCTTTCCCGGGCGGTTTTGGAACCCTAGACGAATTATTTGAAGTCATCACCTTGGTGCAATGCAAGAAAGCCAAGGCCGTACCGATAGTGCTGTTTGGCACCAACTATTGGAAACGGCTGGTCAATCTCGATGTTTTACTGGAAGAAGGCACCATTTCTGCAGAAGATTTGGAACTGATCACCTACGTAGACACACCTGAAGACGCTTGGAGCGCTATCAAACGGTTTTACAACTTGGCCTAGGCCTTGATGGCTGTCACTTCAATTTCAATTTTCATACGTGCATCCAGTAGACCGGCCGTCATCACCATGGCTGCAGGACGTACCTCGCCTAAATAACGCTGTAGCACTGGCCAGCAAGGCTCAAAGTCCGCGCCATTGGGCAGTACGTAGGTGACCTTCACAACGTCCTTCAAACTACTGCCAGCTTGCACCAGTGCAGCTTCAATGTTGATGAAACACTGTTCAGTTTGAGCCACTACGTCGTCGGCAATACTGCCCTTGGCATAATCAAAACCAGTGGTGCCTGAAACGAACACCCAGTTGCCGTGAACCACCGCACGCGAGTAGCCAATTTTGGCTTCGAAATCTGAACCAGAGCTGATTAGTTGTTTGGTCATTGCAATGATTTTATAAAAATAGTTGTTGATGAAAGTCAAAAAAAACCGCTCTATTCAAATAGATAAGCGGCTAAAAATTTGTAGGCAGCATCTCTGCTGAAGATGTAGATATGCTCACCTTCCTAGACACGCCCGAAGACGCTTGGCGGACCATTCAAGATTTCTACCATTTGAACAACTGATGGTCTAGGCTGATAGACACAGGTGAGGCTTTGGCACCATGGTCAGATCAGCTTAGATCCATGTCTTGGTGCACCGCCGCTTGACTGCGCACACGCAGGTGCAAAGCGGCTTGAGCCAACAAGTTGGCCGACACGGGGGCTGTCACAAACACAAACAGACTGATCAGCAGCTCTGCAATTCCAGGACGGCCCTGGGCTGAGGCCAACAGCATAGACGCCAACAATATGCCGCCCACCCCCAAAGTGGACGCTTTTGTGGGCGCGTGCAAGCGCATGAAAAAGTCGGGTAGGCGGACCAGTCCAATGGCCGCGACCAACAGAAAGAAAGCACCAATCACGACCAGCACAGCTGCCGTCCACTCAATCCAAACAGGTAAGTTCATCGTTGTCTCCATCATTCCACCACGTCGCCGCGGGTGAGGTAGCGGGCCAAGCCCACAGTGCCCACGAAACCCAGCATAGCCACCAGCAATGCGACCTCAAACAGCATCGCGGTGTTCCACCGCAAGCCGAGTAACACCACCAACGCCACCATGTTGATATAGAGCGTGTCTAAGGCCAAAATACGGTCAGTTGTTTCCGGTCCGAGCCACAGGCGCCAAGCACACAAGACCATGGCCAAAGCCACCGCCACCGAGGCGATGTCCAAGGCCCATATCAACACAGGTGCGTTCATTGCGTGTGCTCCACGGACGTGTCCACTTTCACGCACAGCATGTGCATCAACGGTGCTTCGTAACGCTGTTTCATATCTGTGGCCATGGAGACAGGGTCGTCACCGTCGAGTGCATGCACCCAAATCACATCTCGGTGCTCGTCTATCAAACAAGACACAGTGCCGGGTGTGGTGGTGATGATGCTGGCAAACAAGGCGTTGACGCGGGCGTGTTTAGTGGCCAAGGGAACAGGAATCCACATCGGGTTGAATTTGTCCATGGGACCCAAAACCAAACGCGCCACGGCAATATTGGACAGCACGATGTCCCACATCACAACACCCACCAGGCGTATCGCACTGGGCCAATGAAAGCCATCGGCAGGTTTGAGAAAGCAGGCTATAAGCTTGGGAACGGCTAGGCCAATCAACACAGCCGACAGCAAGTGCACCAGCGCCAGGCTTTGCGACAACATCAGCCAGGTCACGCCAAGCGACAAGGACAATACCGGATGGTCAAACCAACCTACAGCAGGGACATGGGTATGAGGGGACGTGCTCATGTTCAACGCTCTCCAGTATAGGGACGGGTACTGTTACCCAGATCACCCAACACTGCGCGCTGGTAAGCGGCGCGATCGGTGAGCTGGGCAGCGGCGTCATCGGTGTATTGCTTCACAGGGGACGCCACCACCGCCAATGCGAGGGTCATGGCCATACAAGCCCACGTGGCGGACATCAGCTTCAGGCTGCTACCGCTCGACGCGTCGTGGCTTGAAGGTGCGGGTTGCACGTGCCAAAACAAAATAGCACCAGCGCGGGCCAAACCTACCATGCTTAAAAAGCCGACCAACAAGACCACAGTCCATACCCAAGGCTGCGCGGCCAGGCCGTGACTGCTCTGTAAAATCATTAGTTTGCCAATGAAACCGGGCAACGGTGGCAAGCCAGCAGCCGATGCGGCACCAAACAGCATCATCAGGCCAAGTAGGATGGGCTCGCGCACCGCTTGGGCTGGCTTGAGGCCATCACCAGCATCACCCCGCTGCGCGGCCATCAGTTCAATCAATAAAAACAAACCAGCCACCACAATGGTACTGTGCAAAGCGTAGTAAAGGGCCGCCGACAAGGTGTCGGGGGTGAACATGCCCACACCGGCCATGATGGTGCCCACCGAGGACACAGTCAGATATGCCACCATTCGGTTCATGCTGCGGGCCGCCAAAGCACCAAGCACACCGAGCACACTGGTGGTCAGTGCCAGTGGCAACAGCCAGTCTGCTGCAGCCAGTGAGGCCTCACCCGCATCGGCGCCAAAGATCACCCAATGCGTGCGAATGATGCTG
>CALBWZ010000154.1 GCA_937893415.1 uncultured Comamonadaceae bacterium
TTGCAAAAGGTTTTTCGCTTAAGAACATGTGAAGACACTGTGTTTAAAAACCGCACCCGTCCTTGTTTGCTGCACCAGATCAAGCGATGTTCTGGTCCTTGTGTGGGCTTGATCAATGAGCAAGACTATCAGCAAGATGTAAAAAATGCGAGTGAACTGTTGGGCGGTCGTACACAAGAGGTGATGAAGTCTTTAGAAAAGCGCATGATGTCTCACGCTGACGCCTTGGAGTTTGAAGCTGCCGCTGATGTGCGCAATCAAATCAATGCGCTGTCAAAAGTGCTTCACCAGCAATCGGTAGATTCTGTTGACGACAGAGATGTTGATATCTTGGCGGTGATGGTTCAGGCAGGTAAAGCATGTGTCAATTTAGCCATGGTCAGAGGCGGCCGACACTTGGGTGACAGTCCGTATTTTCCAACACATGTTGAAGGCGCTCAGCCTGTCGAGGTATTAGAGGCCTTTATCTCCCAACACTATTTGGAAATCGCAGCGCCACCCACATTGATCACCAGCCATGCTGTTGATAAGAGCTTGATACGCGCCTTGAGTGATCAGATGGGCATCAAGATGCATGTGATTCATCAGCCCAGAGAACAACGCAAATCATGGCTGGATATGGCGCAGCAAAATGCGTCTATCAAGCTGAGCAGATTGCTGGCGGAGGAGGGCTCGCAGCAGTCCAGAACGCGTGCCTTGGTGGATGCGCTGGATCTGGCGCCAGAAGACATGGACAATTTCTTGATTGAATGTTTTGATATCTCGCACACTGCAGGTGAGGCAACGCAAGCCTCTTGTGTCGTGTTTCACCACCACCAAATGCAATCTGCGCAATACCGACGGTACAACATCGACGGCATCACGCCCGGAGACGATTACGCTGCCATGCGGCAAGTATTGACACGGCGATATTCCAAATTGGCTGAAGCTGTTCGTGCAGGCGAGGCGCGGTTTCCTGACTTGGTATTGATTGATGGTGGTAAAGGTCAGATCAGCATGGCCAAGTCGGTATTTGAATCGCTTGAGTTGGATATATCCCGTTTGGTAGGTGTTGAAAAGGGGGATGGGCGCAAAGTGGGACTGGAAGAATTGGTGTTTGCCGATGGCAGAATAAAACTCACGCTTGCACAAGACTCGGCGGCCTTGATGTTGGTCGCTCAAATACGCGATGAAGCACACCGATTCGCCATCACAGGAATGCGGGCTAAGCGCGCCAAGGTAAGAACCGGATCAAGCAGTTTGGAGGACATTGCTGGCGTTGGGCCGCGCAAGCGCGCTAAGTTGTTGCAAAGATTTGGTGGTGTCAGAGGGGTTGCAGATGCCAGTGTGCAGGATTTATGCACCGTAGAAGGTATTTCGCTGGCCCTGGCACAAGCTATCTATGCTGCTTTGCACTGACTTAGGCCTTCACTATTTCAAGCACCCTGTCCAAGCCACCGGTGTCGATCACGATATGCGCAAACTCTCTGACTTTGGGCTTGGCATGGTAAGCAATAGATAAGCCGCATACAGACATCATGGGTAAATCGTTTGAGCCATCACCGACGGTAATGCACTCTGCAGGTGTGATCCCCAGTCGTTGAGCTGTGTCTAAAACCATTCTTTTCTTCTCCTCACCGTCGCAAATATCGCCCCAAGTTTGATGGGTTAATTGACCGGTGAAACACCCGTCTTTCACTTCCAGTTGGTTGCTGCGAGTTTCATGTATGCCTAATTGCTGCTGCAGTTTTTGGGTGAAATAGTCAAAGCCGCCACTCACGATCAACGTGTGTAGGCCACGGCGCAGACATTGGCTAACCACATGCGCAACCCCAGCATTTAACTGAAGTTTTTCTTCATAGACGCGGTGCATGATGGAGGCGGGTGCACCTTTGAGAAGAGCCACGCGTTGACGAAGACTTTCTTTGTAATCGGGTATTTCCCCGCGCATCGCAGCTTCGGTGATGGCAGATACTTCATTTTGTAGACCCACCATACCAGCCATTTCATCGATACATTCGATGTTGATCAAAGTCGAATCCATGTCAAATGCAACAAGTTTGAAGTCTGCCAGCGACAGATTTTCCGGAATGTTTCGCGTCCAAAGTCCAGCGCTGCGCTCGGTCAACGGCATCATGAAACAACAGCTTTCGGAGTTGCGACCAAAGGGTCACCTAATGAACGAAGTACATCTCTGACCATCTGCGCACGGTCCTTTACTTCGGTGATTTGTTTCTCAATGCGCAATTTATCGTTGCCCGCCAGTTTGATGTGCTTGTTTTTTTGAACCAATTGGATGATGCGCATGCCATCTACCGGGGCATTGGGCTTGAAATTGATCAGCATGACGCCAGGTGCAGCATCAATTTTTGCGATGCCATAAGGCTTGGCCAGAACACGCAAGCGGTGCGACTCAATCAAGGTATGTGCTTGGGTAGGTAATTTTCCAAACCGGTCAATCAACTCTTCCATCAGTGCATCCACTTGGTCTTGGCTTTTGGCGGTGGCCAGCTTTTTGTAAAACGACAAGCGCAAATGCACATCGCCGCAGTAATCATCGGGCAGCAGCGCAGGGGAATGCAAGTTAATTTCGGTGGTGACTTGCAAGGGGCTGAGCAAATCGGGTTCTTCGCCGTTCTTCAAAGCGCGCACTGCTTCGGCCAGCATTTCGTTGTAAAGCTGAAAACCCACCTCTTGCATATTGCCGCTCTGGTTGTCTCCCAGCACCTCACCAGCACCACGGATTTCCAAATCATGCATGGACAGATAAAAGCCCGAGCCGAGCTCCTCCATTTGCTGAATAGCGTCGAGTCGTTGACTCGCTTGTTTTGTCAGCACTTGTATGTCTGGGACAAGCAAGTAGGCATAAGCTTGGTGGTGGCTGCGGCCCACCCTGCCTCGGAGTTGATGCAGCTGAGCCAAGCCAAATTTGTCGGCCCGACTCATCAAGATAGTGTTGGCACTGGGTACATCAATACCGGTTTCGATGATGGTTGAGCACAACAAAATATTGAAGCGCTGAGCAACAAAATCGCGCATGACTTTTTCCAGTTCACGTTCTGGCATTTGACCGTGAGCGATTGCTATACGCGCCTCAGGTATCAAGGCTTGCAAGCGTTCTAATCGGTTTTGGATAGTTTCAACTTCGTTGTGCAGAAAATAGCATTGACCGCCACGTTTGAGTTCACGCAGAACAGCTTCTCGAATGACGCCGTTGTCTTCGGTGCGTACAAAAGTCTTGATAGAAAGACGTCGTTGTGGTGCAGTGGCAATCACACTCAAATCTCGCATGCCTTCTAGTGCCATGCCCAATGTGCGTGGAATGGGTGTAGCGGTGAGCGTGAGCACATCCACTTCGGCGCGCAGGGCTTTCATTGCTTCTTTGTGGCGAACCCCAAAGCGGTGTTCTTCGTCAATCACCAGCAAGCCTAAGTTTTTAAAT
>CALBWZ010000155.1 GCA_937893415.1 uncultured Comamonadaceae bacterium
GGGGTCACCCATGCGGCAGTTGAACTCCAATGTTTTAACGGTGCCATTGGGCGCTATCATGAGGCCCGCATACAAAAAGCCTGTAAAAGTGATGCCGTCTTTGGCCATGCCGTGGACCGTTGGCCAAATAATGTCTCGCATGGTGGTGTCAAACACGGCTTGCGTGACCACTGGTGCTGGCGAGTAAGCGCCCATGCCACCCGTATTGGGGCCTTGGTCGTTATCAAGCAGGCGTTTATGGTCTTGGCTGGTCGCCATGGGCACCACGTGCTGGCCATCGACCATCACTATAAAACTAGCCTCCTCGCCCACCAAACACTCTTCAATCACCACGCGTGCGCCACCACTGTTGTGGGTCACACCAAGGCTGTTGCTACCTAGCATGTCGTCCACAGCAGCATGTGCTTGCTCCAGCGAAGTGGCAACCACCACGCCCTTGCCTGCGGCCAAGCCGTCGGCTTTGACCACAATTGGTGCACCCATCTTGTCAATGTAGGCGTGTGCCAGCGTGGCATCTGTAAAGGTTGCAAAAGCTGCGGTAGGTATCGCGTGACGCTGCATGAAAGCTTTGGAGAATGCTTTGGAGCTCTCCAGCTGCGCAGCCGCTTGCGTGGGACCAAACACATGCAAACCCTGGTCGCGAAACAAGTCCACCAAACCGTCGGCCAATGGGGCCTCTGGGCCAACAACCGTGAGGTCGATGGCATTGTTCCGTACCCATGCACACAACTCGACCTTGTCTGTGATGTGCAGATTGACAAGTCTGCTGTCACCAGCTGTACCGCCATTACCGGGTGCGACATACACGTGTGACACGCTGGGGCTGTTGGCCAGTTTCCATGCGAGCGCATGCTCTCGCCCACCACCACCTATGACCAAAACTTTAAGATTGTCCATTGACCTGCCTACGTTGTAATTGAGCTACATGCTGTTGCTGTTGCCTCAGCGACAGCTGCATGTATTGCTGAAGCTGCAGCAGTATTTATTCGCCTAAATCTAAGGCTGCGTTGTGGAACACGTCTTGCACATCGTCCAAGTCTTCCAACATGTCCAATAGCTTTTGCATGCGCAGGGCATCCTCACCCGCAATATCAATTGCATTTTCAGCACGCATGGTGACTTCGGCCAGCTCTGGCACCAAGCCAGCGGCAACCAAAGCCGCCTTGACGGCTTCGAAGTCTGTCGGCGAGCACAACACCTCAATGGCACCATCAGCGTCGGTCATGACATCGTCTGCGCCCGCCTCCAACGCAAGCTCCATGATCTTGTCTTCATCAGACCCTGGTGCAAACACAATTTGACCCACGTGCTTGAATTGGAAAGCCACACAGCCTTCAGTGCCTAAGTTGCCGCCATGCTTGTTGAGCGCATGCCTAACGGCGGCAACAGTACGAACCTTGTTATCCGTCATGGTGTCAATGATGACTGCCGCGCCAGCAATACCGTAGCCCTCATAACGAATTTCTTCGTAGTTCACCCCTTCGAGGTTGCCCGTGGCCTTGTCGATATTGCGCTTGACCGTATCGGCAGGCATATTGGCCGCTTTGGCTTTATCAATGGCCAAGCGCAAGCGCGGGTTGGCGTCCAAGTCAGCACCCCCGTGGCGCGCCGACACCATGATTTCACGAATAACGCGGGTCCACACACGGCCCCGTTTTTCATCTTGACGCCCTTTTCTGTGCTGAATATTGGCCCATTTGCTATGACCTGCCATGAAAATTCCTCTAAATTGATGTAGTCTTAATGTATTAACCAGCAGGCAACGCACCCGTTGCGCCCAAAAACACTGCTAACCCACCATTGTACTTTCGAGACGCTTATGACCGACACCATCAAAAATGCCGTACTGATTGCTAAGAATAGCCAGACCGAGTGCCACATATTGGGCGACAAAGCCAACCGCCATGGCTTGATTACTGGCGCCACAGGAACTGGCAAAACCGTAACATTGCAAACCATGGCCGAAGGTTTTTCTCGCCAAGGCGTACCTGTGTTTATGGCTGACATCAAGGGCGACTTAACAGGGGTGTCACAAGCCGGCAACATACAAGTCAAGATGGCTGAGATATTACGCTCGCGTGATATTGACAGCCCAACTCCTCGCGCATTCCCTGTCACTTTGTGGGATGTGTTCGGCGAAAAAGGCCACCCAGTTCGCGCCACCATCAGCGACTTGGGCCCGCTGCTGCTGTCGCGCATGCTCAACCTTAACGACACACAAACCGGTGTGCTGCAGTTGGTTTTTAAAATTGCCGATAACGCTGGTTTGCTGCTGCTAGACCTCAAAGACTTACGCGTGATGTGCCAACACGTAGGCGACCACGCCAAAGACTTTAAAACAGAATATGGCAACATCAGTGCGGCCAGCGTTGGTGCCATTCAACGTGGTCTCATTCAAATCGAAGAACAAGGTGGTGAGGCCTTCTTTGGTGAGCCCATGCTCAACATTGAAGACCTTATGCAAACAGACCGCAACGGGCTTGGCTTGATCAACATCTTGGCAGCAGACAAGCTGATGAATTCACCGCGCTTGTACGCTGCATTTTTACTATGGCTGCTCAGCGAGCTGTTTGAGAACCTGCCAGAGGTGGGGGATCTAGATCAACCTAAATTGGTATTCTTCTTTGACGAGGCCCACTTGCTATTTAACGATGCACCCAAGGTACTCGTTGAGCGCATAGAACTTGTCGTGCGATTGATACGCTCTAAGGGTGTTGGCGTGTACTTCGTCACACAAAACTCTGCTGACGTGCCTGACAGCGTGCTGTCTCAGCTTGGCCACCGCGTGCAGCATGCCTTACGCGCATTCACGCCGCGTGATCAAAAGGCCATCAAAGCCAGCGCGCAAACCATGCGCCCAAAAGAAGGGTTAAACATAGAAGCCGCCATTACTGAACTGGCCGTAGGCGAGGCGTTGGTGAGTTTTTTAGACAACAAAGGTCGCCCTACCGAAACCGAACGCGTATTTGTGCTGCCACCTGCTGGACAGCTTGGCCCCATCACCCCTGAGCAACGCCAAACCATACTGCGTAACTCGCTGGTAGCCGGTGTGTATGAAGCGCAGCTTGACAGAGCCTCCGCTTTTGAAACCTTGCGCGCGCAAGCTCCCGACATGAATGAGTCAGCAGTCAACACAGCCAAACAAAGCATTGCCAATGCCACACAACCCAAGGCTGACGAGGCGCCAAGCAGCATGTTGGCCAGTTTGCTGTTTGGAAGTTCAGGCCCGCGCGGTGGTCAACGCGACGGTTTGGCGCAAATGGTGATGAAAAGTGCAGTGAGGACGGTTGGCTCCAACATTGGTCGACAAGTGGTCAGGGGGCTGTTGGGTGGTTTACTGGGTGGTCGAAAACGGTAAATGATACAGTTCAACATCTTAAAAAACCAAGAAGTAACACTTGTGAACACACTGCTCGCCATGCTGATTGCCATACCCGTTTTACTGATTGCTGCTGGCCAATTGGGCATGCTAACTGGTTCCTTGCCAGCCAATATGGGGGTGACCGATGGCAAGCTTAAAACGCTATCGGCAACGCGCAACAGCGTCAGCTCTCAAGCCAAGCTCTACCCTGACCACCCCATGAACAGCTTCGCAGCCATAGATGCGTTGCCCAGCATGGGTGATACAGCAGCGTCAATGGGCAGGTTATTGACTGCCTTGCAAACCATGCCAGGTGTGCGCATTACTGTGCAACAAAGTGACTACCTGCGCGCTGAGGCGAGCACCAAGATACTTGGATTTGTAGACGATTTAGAGTTTTGGTTTAACCCGCAGGCTCAAGTAATCGAACTGCGCAGCGCATCGCGCTTAGGTCGTGAAGACTTTGGTACCAACCGCAAACGCATTGAAGCTATTCGGGCCGCATACCAACACTAAATGTATGGCAGCGCTGGTAGCCCACGGCGCTTGGAGCCACATCTTGACGCGGCAGGCGTACAAAGTGTGCACAGCAGATTGAACAGCAGCCGAAAAAAAAGTAGCTGACAGTTTTAACTGCCAGCTACTTGCTAACCTGTCACAGCTTGACGCTATCAGTCAGCTGTAGATGCTTCAGCTTTAGGCGCTTTGCCCTTTTTCTCAGGCGGTGTGATGTCTAACAACACCTCGCCTTTGTCGTCTATGTCGACGGTCAACCGGCCGCCATCGACCAAACGCCCAAACAGCAGCTCATCCGCCAACGCTTTTCGGATCATGTCCTGTATCAAACGCTGCATTGGACGGGCGCCCATAAGCGGGTCGAATCCTTTCTTGGACAAATGCTTACGCACTGTGTCGGTGAAGGTCACCTCAACTTTTTTCTCTGCCAGTTGGGTTTCCAATTCGAGCAAGAACTTGTCGACCACACGCAAAATAACGTTTTCGTCCAGCGGTTTAAAGCTAACGATAGCATCCAAACGGTTGCGGA
>CALBWZ010000156.1 GCA_937893415.1 uncultured Comamonadaceae bacterium
GCATCTACAAACAATGTCTGCTCGACGCGCCCCACGTCACCACCCCATGTGGTGGGTCGCTGCCACTCTAGGCTACTCAGCCACATCAGTCGTCCTGGCATGATCAGGCCTTGGTCGTTGGCTTGGTCGTCGCTTCTGCCGATGCTCCTCAGCGCGTAGCCGCGCACGCTGGTGTCACCACCGGTTAAGAACAAGACACTTGCTGGCACGGTTGTGTGCTCGCTGGCGATAACCCCGCCCAGACCAACACGTGCCGCCAATCGCCCCATCTTTGAGTTGTTGAAGGGGGTGAGTCCTAGCCACTGGGTGTGAGCCCGAAGGTATGGCTTGGCACCTTGAGACAAGGTCACGCCTGCGCCAAGGTCAAAACTCAAGGCGTGTCCCTTGTTTGGGTCTGTGGGGTTGTCCCATCGCGTGCGGCTCCAAGCCCAGTGTCCGCTTAGCGCTGAGGCTGTGGTTGGTGCTTGGTTGCGAATTCGCTCTTTAGACTGCACCAATTGAGCGTAATAAGTGCGCTGCACATTATTGAGACTTTGCGTTTGCCCCGCACGCCAGTTGTGTGTGTTGGTGGTGATGTCATCGTCTATTTGCTGCTCCAGAGCTAAACCGCCTGTCCATTGCCAAGCCTGTTCGTTGTAAGGCGACAGCCAACTGCTGGACAGTGTCTTAGAGTTCCGCTGCCAATCAAGCGTGTGGGTGGCCTGCCACTCAAGCATTGGGGGGCGGTAGTGGGTATGCGTCAGGTGTAAGCGTGGGCCACTGTCAGTGCTGACACCAATGGACGCCTCAAGGCGCTGCAAGGGTTTTTCGTTGACTTCTATACTCGCTGACAAACGCGCAGGCTGCCCGGGCTCAGACGCCAGCATCGGGCTAAGGTTGACGAAAGCAGAGCTGTAATTGCCGTTGTCCATCATCCGCCGCTGTGCGTCAAATAAAGCCTGGGCCGTGTAAGCATTGCCGGTTTTCAAGCCGGCTAACTCAGCCAGTTGTATGGCTTGCGTCGCCTGGTAGCGAGAAGCGCCCAAGACGCTGATGGGGCCAAATATAAAAGCGGGGCCGGTGGTTAGTTCAACATGTAAATGAGCGAGCTGCGTTGTAGGGTCAATGTCTGCTTGGCTGTTCTCTACCCTGGCTTGGTAGTAAGTGCTGCTAGCAAGTGCGATCAAGGCATTGTCTTTGGCACGTTGCCAAGCCATTTGCGTGAAGGTGCTGCCTGGCTTTAACCCCCAGTTGTCGCGCATGGTTTGAGTGAGCTCGGGCAGTTCATTGCCATCTTCATCTGCCACACGGACATCAGCAGCGGCGATGGTGGTGAGTGGGCCCAGTTCGACCGTCAGGTCTGTTTGTCCATTCCGCTGGTTTAGCTGCACCCGGCTATTGAAATAGCCACGCGTGTTGAGCAGCTGTGCGATATCCAGCGGGGCACGTGCAATTAAGTCATCCAGCTCGGCTTGTGTGAGTTCAGGCTTTGACAAAAACTGCCACAGCTGTGCATGGCTTTTAAGCCACCGCTCGGTCAACAAGACACCTACTGTGCTGGCTTTTCCGCTGCCAGCTTGAAGTGCCAGCGTTATCTCTTGCG
>CALBWZ010000157.1 GCA_937893415.1 uncultured Comamonadaceae bacterium
CCTTTGGAATACTGGCGGGCGCTTCGCTGCCCCACTCAGAGTCGTTGGGCGCAATTTCCACTGTGCCATCGCCGTCCCAGTCCGGTGTACTGGCATCGCTACCGGCTTCTGCACCAGCCTCGCTAGAAGGCGCAGACAACGGCGTATCAAAGCTTGCGAACTCATCGGGCCCATTGTTGTCTTGCGTGAACGTATCGCCAACGTCGCTGCCGTCGTAGTTGTCCCCCGGTGCATCGCCGCTGTCTTGTGTCACTTCGGCAATTTGGTCACCTTGGCTGACCGGTGTATCGGCTTGATCAACACCAAATAGCTCGCGCTCAGCCAACTCATCGCTGCGTTCTAAGAAGGGGTTGTCGTCGAGCATTTGATCGACTTCGCTGGACAACTCCAGCGTGGAGAGTTGCAACAGACGGATCGACTGTTGCAGCGCAGGCGTGAGCGTGAGCTGTTGGGATACGCGTAGTGATAAACCTTGCTTCATGCGTCTTACATGCGAAAGTGCTCGCCCAGATAGACACGCCGCACATCGATGTTGTCGATGATCTGAGCTGGTGTGCCTTGGGCCAGCACTTCGCCGTCGCTGATGATGTAGGCGTGATCGCAAATACCTAAGGTTTCGCGCACGTTGTGGTCTGTAATGAGCACGCCAATGCCCCGACCCTTCAAAAACTGGATGATGCGCTGAATTTCAATCACTGCGATGGGGTCAATGCCCGCAAATGGCTCATCCAACAAGATAAAACGCGGGTTGGTTGCCAGTGCTCGTGCAATTTCAACACGCCTGCGTTCGCCGCCAGACAAGGCCATTGCGCTGGATTCCCGCAAGTGGTCAACACGCAAGTCTTTGAGTAGCGCGTCTAAGCGTTTTTGGATAGCGGCTTCAGTCCATGTCTGGCCCGAGGCGTCTCGCTGCAACTCCAGCACCGCGCGCACATTGTCTTGCACGTTTAGTTTTCTGAAAATGCTGGCTTCTTGTGGCAAATAGCCAAGGCCGCGTGTGGCGCGTCTGTGCATGGGTTGGCGCTCTATGCGTTCGCCGTCTAACTCAATTTCTCCGCCATCGGCCCTATCAAGGCCCACAATCATGTAAAAAGAAGTGGTTTTCCCAGCCCCATTCGGGCCCAGTAAACCCACCACTTGGCCCTCGTTGATGGCCAGACTCACGTCTTTAACCACTTGGCGTCCGCCATAGCTTTTTTGCAAATGAGAGGCCACCAAACGCTTCAAAGGTTTTGGATCCGACGCTGTTGCCACACCATCTAGCGCACTGGCTTCGTTAGAAGACAGCTGTTTGGTCGTAGGGGCTGACAAGTCGTTCATGTAAGTCTGTTTGCCGGCGTCACTTAGTTCGCTGCGGCCGGTGCAGCAGGTGACTTTGAACTGTCGGTAGTAGGCTTGGGTGCCAGCACTGCGCGCACACGGCCATCTGATTTGGACGAGCCGTTTATCGAGCCATCCACTACAAATTTAGAGTCTTGTGCGGTGTACACAATACGCTCACCAGCCGTTTCGTCGGCCATGGTGTTGCCCCTGAAACGCTGCATCACTGCTTTACCCGTGAGCTCGAGACGCTCACTGATGCTGTTGTAATCGATGCGCCGAGCCCGCCCGCGTATGGATTCATTGTCGACATCGCGGTCTTGCGAAAAAGTTGCAACACCGCTGCCATTGGCCGTTGCAACACCGATTTGCGCGCCGTTGGCGCCATCGCGCACTTCGAACCTGTCAGCCTTTATGACAATGCTGCCTTTTGTAATCACCACGTTGCCCGTGAAGACGCTAACCCCTTTGGCATCATCGACACGCAAGGCATCTGCGGTGGCATACAGTGCTTGTTGCTTGTCACTTTGCTTGGCCTGCACAGGCAGACCCGCAGAGAAACAGGCCAACGCCACCAAGCCTGCGCTGAGTAGCCAGCTCGGTGTGAGGAGTCGGGTGCGAATGATTGAGGCGGTTTGATTAGGCATATTTATTGCATGCCATTGTATCTAAACCCAGCCAAGGTTTCAAAACCTTTGTGCAAATCAGCCATGCGTTACAGCGGGGCCGCTGGCCCAACTGAACACACAACGGCTCCTACGCTGGCGTGCCCAGCGTGGTTAAACGGTGCGGGAACGGACAATCAGGTCGTCGGCAATATCCAAAGTTTTGGGACCTTGACCAGGAATGTAGTACCGACCTGCAACACCTAAGGCTGGCGTGCCCTCAACACCGTAAGCAATGCTGAGTTGAGAAGCCCGCTTGGCTTTGCCTGAAGCGGTGAACCCGTTGAACGCCATTTCAAACGTCTTGCGGTCAACACCTTGTTTAACGACCCAATCAACAATGCTTTGCGGGCTTAACAAACGCTGTTTTTCTACATGAATAGCTGCAAATGTTTTGAGGTGCAATGCGCTCAGCAAATTCAAAGATTCCAACGCATAGTACAAACGCTGCAAAGGCTCCATGGCTGTGTTGAAAGCCACTGGCACGCGCTTCACAACAACGCCAGAGGGCTGGCGCTTGGCCCATGCTTCGAAGTCAGGCTCAAAGCGGAAGCAATGGATACAGGTGTAGGCAAAAAACTCCAACACCTCCACTTGGCCGGGCGCGCTGTCAACGGCCACACCGTTGGGCAAGCGGGTGTAGTTCACGCCTTCTTCAAAACGGCTTTGGGCAGATGCGGCCAATGGCAACGCCATGCCTGCGGCCAAGCCTGCAAATTGTGCTGCAAATGTTCGGCGCCCTAGGGACTGACTCATATGGTTACTCCAAAAATCGTATCAATAATAGGTTGTCATAAGGTTTGGGGTCTGCTGTTTGTGCAAAGTTCCCAAAGTGTCAGTTTACAGGCGGCGAATCGCCACCAAACTGCTGGTAACACCCGCTTGCTTAAGGCGCTCGCGCACGCCGTTGGCATCATCACGGTCCCGGTAAGGTCCAGAACGCACGCGGTGCAACGTTTTACCGTCTAGCACTGTGGTGCTCACACGGACATCCACGCCCATGATGGCCAGACGCGCACGCTGCGATTCGGCTTCATCCACGGTGGCAAATGCACCAGCTTGTACGTAAAAGTTCATTTTGGTGTCTGTCCCCATTACGGCTGCCGCTACTGGGGCTTTTGGCGTGGCTGTTGACTCAATACGCGAAGATGCACTCACGTCGTCACCCGCCATTTTCGCCCTCGCCAAATCGCCAAGTGGGTCGCTGCTGACCGCTGGTGCTTCAAGTGGCGAGTCACCATCCCCAAAGGTCTTGGGCACAGCAATAGGTTCAAGCGGCACCATGTTGCTTGGCTTGCTGACGCCGCCCAACAGGGCGTTGGGATCCCAGTTTTGGTTTTTCTTGGCTTCCTCAGCATCTTGCCCAGGCGTGCCGGATACGCCTCGGTCAACAAACGGCACCGGCACTTTCGTGACGTACACCGCGACAGCCAAGGCGCCAGCCAGACCTATCAAAATACCCAACACCAGACCTAAAGCGGTGCCTCCTGCTTGCTTGTGCATTGTTATATTCCCTTGAGTGAATCTGTCACATGCGTTGTGGCGCACCAACGCCCAACACACTTAAACCATTGCGCAACACCTGCGCGGTAGCTGCCACCAGCGCCAGCCGTGCCAATTTAACGGACTCGTCGTCAACCAAAATACGCTCAGCATCATAGTAACTGTGGTAGCTGGCAGCCAGCTCACGCAAATAAAAAGCCACATCATGCGGGGCCAGTCCCAGCGCTGCATCTTGCAGCATGGCCGGGTATTTGGCCAGTTGCATCAGCAAGGCTTGTGCTTGTGGCCCCTCTAAGGCATCGAGCTGTACCGTTTGCAGCATGGCCTGATCACCACCCCATGTGGCCAACACCGAACAGATACGTGCGTGCGCGTACTGGACGTAGTACACCGGGTTGTCGTTGTTTTTGGCGATGGCTAAGTCCACGTCAAACACGTATTCAGTATCGGGTTTTCGACTCAATAAGAAAAAGCGCACGGCGTCTTTACTGGTCCATTCAATGAGATCGCGCAACGTGACGTAGCTGCCTGCGCGCTTGGATATCTTGACCTCTTCACCACCGCGCATCACCCGCACCATAGTGTGCAGCACATAGTCGGGGTAGCCCATTGGAATACCTACATTGGCCGCCTGCAGACCAGCGCGCACGCGCGCAATAGTGCCGTGGTGGTCCATGCCTTGTATGTTGATGACCTTCTCAAAACCGCGCTCCCACTTGGCCATGTGGTAGGCCACATCTGGTACGAAGTAGGTGTATGCCCCGTCTGATTTGCGCATGACGCGGTCTTTGTCGTCGCCATAGTCTGTACTTTTAAGCCACAACGCACCGCCTTCTTCGTAGGTTTTACCTGCCGCCTGCAACTTGGCTACTGCATCGTCGACGCGTCCATCGCTGTACAGACTGGATTCTAGGTAATAGTGGTCAAACTTCACCGCAAAGGCTTTCAAGTCCAGATCTTGTTCGTGGCGCAAATAGGCCACCGCAAATTGTCGAATGCTGTCTAAGTCGTCAATGTCGCCGCTGGCGGTGTAGCTGCGGTCATCGGCAGACACGGTCTTTTTGGCCAGAAAGTCGGCGGCAATATCTGCAATGTAGTCCCCGTTATAGGCGGGCTCTGGCCAGTGGGTGTCGCCGGGCTTGATGCCTTTGCCACGCGCTTGGGTGGCGTTGGCCAAGGTGTTGATTTGAACACCAGCGTCGTTGTAGTAAAACTCGCGCCACACGTTCCAACCTTGAGATGCGAACAGGTTACAAATAGCGTCGCCCAAGGCCGCCTGGCGGCCATGTCCCACATGCAGCGGTCCAGTGGGGTTGGCAGACACAAACTCCACCAGCAATTTGTGCATCCCACCGCTCGGGCTGAGTTGGGTACCAAAACCTACGCCGGCGGCCAACACCTCGCCGACCACTTGCTGCTTGGCCGCAGGACTTAAACGCAAATTGATAAAGCCGGGACCTGCCATGTCTACATCACTGACCCACTGCTGCACCGCGGGCTGCACTTTAAGCGCCCGCATGAGGTCTTCGCCTACAGCCCGCGGGTTTTTGCCCAAGGGCTTGGCCAGTTGCATGGCTGCGGTAATGGCAAAGTCACCATGTGCGGCTACTTTGGGCAGTTCTAAGTTGGCAACCAAACCTGCGCTCGGAGCGACGAGGTCTAACGCGGCTTGTACAGCCTGTACTAATTGATGTTTGATGGCGATCATTCTTAGATT
>CALBWZ010000158.1 GCA_937893415.1 uncultured Comamonadaceae bacterium
CGGCATCAGGCCTTTTTTTTCGTAAAACCGTATGGTCTCCGTGTCTGTGTAGGCCGCAGTTGCCAGTTCTTTAATTTTCATATGAAGCGCTTGACTCCGTAGTGACTACAGGGTTTTAAATGGTAGCACCAGGTATGACCCCCTGCCTGCTGACCCATTGAAAGGACAAGCCCATGGCTGCACATGTTTGCGCGCACGACACGCCATCTCCTAAACGCATGACCAACCTACCCCGCTACCGGCTTATTTTGTGGGTCGCTGTAGTGGTTAATGCGGCGATGTTTGTTGTGGAACTGCGCGCCGGGTTGAGTGCCAACTCGTTGTCGTTGTGGGCGGATGCCATTGATTTTGGTGGCGATGCGTTGAACTATGGCATGTCCTTGGCGGTGCTAGCGTCTGCAATCGCCTGGCGCGCACGCGTGGCCCTGTTCAAAGGCTTCTGCATGATGGGTTTCGGCGTTGGCGTGCTGGTTCATGCGGTTTGGTCAGCGTGGGGCGGCGAGGTGCCAGAGCCCTTGATCATGGGCAGTGTTGCCGTTGTGGCCTTGGTCGCCAATGTGGGGGTGGCTTGGATGCTGTACGCTTTTCGCGAGGGTGATGCCAATATGCGCAGCGTCTGGCTGTGCTCGCGCAACGATGCCATAGGCAACGTTGCTGTGTTGGCGGCTGCCGGTGGTGTGTTGGGCAGTGGCAGCGCGTGGCCAGACTTGTTGGTCGCCAGTGCCATGGCCAGTTTGGCACTCACCAGTGGCTGGCAAGTGCTCAAACTAGCGCGTCAAGAGTTGGTTGCTTAGCCCTGCGCCAGCAGGGCTGTCACAACCGCGTCACCCATCTCTGTGGTGCCCACTTTGGTGGTGCCCTGTGCGTAGATGTCCGGCGTGCGCAAACCTTGCGTCAGCACGGCCTTGACGGCGTCTTCGATTTTGTCAGCCATAGCCGCTTGGTTTAACGAGTAGCGAAGCATCATGGCCGCACTCAAAATGGTGGCCAATGGGTTCGCAATACCTTGGCCTGCAATGTCAGGTGCACTGCCATGGCTTGGCTCGTACAGGCCCTTGTTGTTCACATCCAGAGATGCGGAGGGCAGCATGCCAATTGAGCCTGTGAGCATAGAGGCTTCGTCAGACAAGATGTCGCCAAACATATTGCCTGTCACCACCACGTCGAATTTTTTGGGTTCTTTTACCAGCTGCATGGCGGCGTTGTCCACGTACATGTGGTCTAGGACAACATCTGGGTAGGCTTGACCGACCTCGGTCATCACGTCTTTCCAGAACTGGAAAGTTTCCAATACATTGGATTTGTCGACGCTGGTCAAGCGCTTGTGGCGCAAGCGTGCGGCTTTAAACGCCACGTGCGCAATACGCTCAATTTCTGGTCTTGAGTAGCGCATGGTGTCAAAGGCTTCTTCTGCGCCTGGGAAATGGCCATCAGTGGCCGTGCGGCGTCCACGCGGCTGGCCAAAGTAAATGTCGCCAGTCAACTCGCGAATGATGAGTATGTCTAAGCCAGCAATCAGCTCAGGCTTGAGGCTAGAGGCGTCGACCAACTGCTCGTAGCAAATGGCGGGGCGGAAATTGGCAAATAGGCCCAAGTGCTTGCGTAAACCCAATATGGCTTGTTCCGGACGCAGAGGGCGGTCAAGCGTGTCGTATTTCCAGTCACCTACAGCGCCAAATAAAATAGCGTCTGCGTCTTGTGCCAACTGCAATGTGCTGTCCGGTAGCGGGTGGCCATGCTGCTCGTAGGCAGTGCCGCCCACGGGGGCAAACGTCATGTCCAAGGGCAAGCCGGTGGCTTGTAGCACCTTGACAGCTTGGTCAATGATTTCTGGGCCTATGCCGTCGCCTGGCAGTACTGCAATTTTCATGGTTGTATGTGTTGTGTGTCTAAAGACTGTTGAGCGTTAAGCGTTGGGAGTAGGCAAGCTATGGGCCAACCAAGGCTTTTCAAGCAAACGTTTTGATTCAAAGGCTTTGATTTTGTCGGCGTGCGTTAGGGTAAGGCCAATGTCGTCTAAACCGTTGATAAGGCAATGCTTGCGAAATGCCTGCACCTCAAATTTAATTTCTTCGCCCTGCGGCTTGATCACCACTTGGCGCTGCAAGTCTACGGTGAGCTCGTAGCCTGGGAAAGCTGCAACTTCGTCAAACAATGTGCCAACTGTGGCTTCCGGCAATTGAATAGGTAGCAAGCCATTCTTGTAACAGTTGTT
>CALBWZ010000159.1 GCA_937893415.1 uncultured Comamonadaceae bacterium
GACCAAATGGTCATATATAGACTGAAAATGCAGCCAGCCAATGTATTCTGACCCTACATGCTCGCGGCTGTAACGGGCTTTATCTGGCGGCACCAATACCGGCTTGTGACCCGAGGCCTCCACCAACAACTGCTGCTTGCAGCAGCGCTCAAGCGCTATAAACCAAAATGCTGCTGCTTCAATGCTGTGCCGACTGGCGGTTAGCAAACCATGGTTTTGGTGAATGGCAGCCTTCACGCCTGTAAACCAATCGCAGACGGCCAGGCCCGCTTTTTCTTCAACTGCCACCTGCCCCGCCTCATCTTTAATGACCACATGGTCTTCAAAAAAAGCCGCCGCATCCTGCGAAATAGGCTCTAGTGGGCGACCCAACGCGGCAAACGCGGTGCCGTACACCGTATGCGCGTGGCACATGGCCACAATGTCTGGATGTGCCTCATGCACCGCACCATGCAACACAAAACCGGCGCGGTTGATGGCATGGCGACCCTCTACAACACGGCCCTTGTGGTCAGCCAAAATCAGGTTGGACACCTTGACTTGGGCAAAATGCACACACATGGGGTTGGTCCAATACAGCTCTGGATGCTCTGGGTCACGTATGGTGAGGTGACCCGCAAACCCATAATCAAACTTCTCCAGTGCAAAGGCGCGACAAGCAGCAACCAACCTCTGCTTGAGGTGCAACCGCTCAGACTCTACGTTTTTAAAGGTCGGCTTTGTCGGAAAAATTACACCTGCTTGCGTCGGCTCATAGATTGAAGGCTTGCTGTGTGCGGGCGCTGTTGTAGGGGCGGTATGCATGGTGATGGCTCCAGTTCATTAAAGATCGAGTGTGAGGGTTTGGCTCAGTGCGCGTGACACGCACAGGGTCAGGCATGTCTTTTTGTCGTCATCGCTCAGAATATAGTCGTGGTGGTCTACCTCACCATCGAGGTAGTCCACCTTGCACGTGCCACACAAACCAGACAGGCATGAGGTTGGCACCCGCCGCCCTGCCAGCTCGAGGGCACGGACAATGGTTTGATCTGGGCCAACCGTAATTCTCTCGCCACTTTTCATCAAAATAACATCAAAACTGCCCGCGAGCGTCGCAACAGATGCGCTGTCAGGGGCTTTGAAGTACTCGGTATGCACATGGCCACTTGGCCAGTGGGCGCTAGATGCCGTGCAAGCCTTCATAAAACCTGCAGGTCCACAGAAGTACACATGTGTGCCCACCGCGTGGCTGTGCAGCAGCTTGGCGATGTCTAACCCTTGGCTTGTGTCGCCGTTGTCGTAATGGAAGTGCAAGCTGTCGTGCGGCACCAAGGCCAGTAACTCAGCTGCAAATGCGGCGTGTTGCGCACTGCGCGCGCAGTAATGCAGCTCAAAAGAGGCACCTTGGTGGACCAGCTCATGCGCCATAGATTTAAGAGGGGTGATGCCAATACCACCCGCTAACAACACCGTGTGCTTGGCCTCTTTGGCCATGGCAAATACGTGACGCAGCGGCCCCACAGTTAGCAACTGCCCCACGCGCACGTGCTCGTGCATGGCAATAGACCCACCTGTGCTCTTGGCCTTGGGCTCTTTCAGAACACCCAACAGCCATTGAGACCGATCGCGCGGGTCGCTGGCCAACGAGTAGGCGCGAACAAGCCCGCCTGGAGCCTGCACATCCACGTGCGCACCTGGTTCAAACACCGGCAGGTCATGGCCATCGGGATCGGCTAATTCGTAAGACACAATGCCACGCGCTTGCAACCGAATGCCACGGACTTGTAGCTGCCAGACTTGCGCCTTTGGTGGCGTTGCATGCAGCTTGTCCGACACAATCATGCGTGCCTCTTCTCAAGCACATCTTGTTGCAGCAATGCCATTTTTGACTTGACGAAATCCGTACGCGCTTGCCCTTTTAAGGCTTCAGATTCGCTGATGATGGCGACCACTTGCTTGGCCAAGAAACGCCTCAGCGTGACCTCTTCCTGCGTGGTTCTGCCAACGGGCAGGTCAAACACATTGCCTGAGCAATAGCTGTTGGGTTGTGAGCCACAATCGCGCAGCCACTGTGCAAATTGCTCTGGCCCAGCTTGTGGGTTGCTGCCTCGCACGGCATCGCGCAACAGCTTGCGAAACATGTACAAGCCCGCATCAAATTTGGTTGGGTTTTCTAATGCATGGATTGCAATAGGACGCTGGCTCACCATGGCTTCGTAATCACCTGGCGCGTATTGGCAGTCTTTGTAATTGTCTCTTGCGCGGTGGTCTGCAGGAATGGGCGGTATGTCGTCTATCTTGTAGTGCCCAAACCGCTCTGGTCGGCGCATGGCCACTTGGCCCTCTAAGAAATCAATGGCCTCATAACCCACCATGCCTTTGTCACCCACACCGCGGGTATCAATACCAGGCCCCATCACACGCCAACCCAGCATTTTGCTGTTGGTGTCGTCCACGGGTACCGTCCAGCGAATCATGTGAAAACGGCTGAAGTGTTTCTTTTTCTTGCCATCTTCTGAGGTGTAGGCATGCAAACTCAAATTTGGCAACACTTGATGCTGCACGCGAATGAACATGTGGTCTGTGTCTGATCGCCTGGCACCCGAGCCAGCCAAGCCACGCCCACCTTGCACAGGCACAAAGTGCATGTCTGGCGGGACCTCCATGGAGGCCGCGCCCACCTCGTCAAATGTGGTGCCTTGAAAATGCTCACCCGTCACCTGTTGCTTGGCATGCAATGCCATGGTGTGGTAGTTGTCAGCTGAGTTGTCTTGAACTTGCAACCAATTGCAATGCTCGAAATTGCTGTAAGGCACCAGCTCATCACCATCTTCGACCGTAAAGTTACCCTCCCATTCGGGGAAAGGTGGCTCTTGGTCTGGGGGCCCCATGTATGCAAATACAAGGCCATGCAACTCAAATGCTTTGTAAGCGCCTTGGCGAATAGAGCAGCGGTAGCGCTCGCCCTCCTCCTCCTCGCCTTGCGGAAACGGCACACGCAAACAAGTGCCATCAACGTCGAACACCATACCGTGGTAACAACAAGAAATGCCACGCGTTTGAATCTTGCCGTATTCCAGCGAGGCACCTCTGTGTACACAGTGCGCGTGCAGCAACCCAATTTGGCCAGAACCATCTCGAAATGCGACCAACTCTTCGCCCATGATCATCAAGAATCTTGGCGTGTCGGTGAGCTCAATGGACATGCAAACAGGATGCCAAAACCTGCGCATGTACTCCCCTAGGGGGGTTCCAGCCCCAGTCTCTGTGAGTTCTGGGTCATGGCCTGTCACCTTGTTTGTGTAGTAGCCCCCAAATGGCTGCAGTTTCTTTTCAATGGGCGCAGCCGATTGCGCTGGCGTGTCGTGTGTGGTCATTGGGGCGCTCCTGAAGCTGGTCAATTATTGTCTACTGAACTCTGTATACAGAGTTTAAAGGCAGCTGTACGCCGCCGTCATTGGGAATAACCCGCAATGCTTGGCAGTGGCCACGCCTACTGTTACACCCCCGCGCAACCCGACACCTGCAGGTGTCGGGTGCTGGAGACGTTGCTCGTCAACCGGTCATGCCACCAAACGAATCGGCTCCAGTGCGTCGCCTTGGGGCAAGATGCGACCAATGATGGCCGTGTGTGTGTAGCCCAGCGCTTGCAGGGCTGTCACGCAGGCCTGCGCTTGGGCGCCAGGTACGCTGGCCAACAAACCACCTGCTGTTTGTGGGTCAAATAGCAGTGGGTAGCTGGGATGCTGGGCAAACTCAGCCTGGTTGCTCAGAGCCCGACGCAACCGCACATTGGCCGGCTGCAAGGAACTGAGAATACCCGCGGCCACCGTCTCAAGCGCACCCTCTAACAACGGCAGGCTAGACAGGCTTACCTCGGCATCCACGCCCGAGGGTCGCGTCATTTCCACCAAATGACCTAGCAAACCAAACCCTGTGAGGTCGGTGCAAGCCGTGGCGCCGTGTGCACGCAGACATTGCGCGCCCAATTGGTTGGACTGAATCATCGATTGCAAGGCGGCATCAATCCAACGACCACGCGCCTTCAAGCTGGCGTGCGCGGCAAACAACGTACCTGTCCCAATCGGCTTGGTCAGTACCAGCACATCACCG
Organism: uncultured Comamonadaceae bacterium; assembly: GCA_937893415.1. Taxonomy (GTDB): domain Bacteria; phylum Pseudomonadota; class Gammaproteobacteria; order Burkholderiales; family Burkholderiaceae_C; genus RS62. Next base: position 4,093 of record CALBWZ010000159.1, read on the forward strand.
GCTTGCATACCGCCTTTGCGCAACAAGGCTTCTAAGTCGTCGTCAATCAGGCCGTTGATGGCGAAGCCCAATGCCAGCTCTTGACCCTCGCCAGTGTGCCCACCCACCAAGGCGCAACCAGCCGCATTCAATACCTCAACAGCGCCGCTCATCATTTGCAACAACAAGTCTTCGACCTTGGCCTCTAGGCCAGGCGGCACAGTGGCAACGGCTGTGGCCGATTGGGCTTGCGCACCCATGGCGAAAATATCGCCAAGCGCGTGGTTGGCGGCTATCTTGCCAAAAATATAGGGGTCATCAACAAATGCACGGAAAAAGTCAACCGAATGCACCATGGCTTTGCCAGGCGGTACGCGCACCACGGCGGCATCGTCGGGCGCGTGCAGGCCAACCAGCACGTCGTCCCGCTGAATCACTTGCAAGCCGCCCAAGGCACGCGACAACACATTGGCCCCTACTTTGGCACCACAACCGCCACAGCGCATGGCCATGGCAGAAATGACTTGCAGCGACTCATCGGCACTGAGCGCCAAGCCCATGGCGGCTGAACGGGAGCTTGAGTGGGCCATGTTGTTGGACATGTCAGGAAACTCAGAAAACTTGCGCATAAAGCGCCGGTCAATCCAATCCTTCCAGCGCCACACCCACTGACCAGAGAAGCCCAGCGCACCGCGTGAGGCAACTGCGTAGGCATCGCCTGTGCTGATGAGCGCCAGCCATCCACGCTGGGGGTGGTAGGGCTTTAGCGGCTTGTCTTGCACGGAGCGGCGCAAGTTGTCTGCCAACGGGCGGCTCTGACGCACCGCAAACACGCCGGCTTTGGGCAACGCGTGGTTGTGCATAGAGGCAATGTCGCCAGCCGCAAAAACGTGGGGGTCGTTGGTGCACTGCAAGCAGTCATTGACCACCAAGAAACCGCTGGCGTCCAACGCCAACCCTGTTTCGCGTAGCCACGGCGCACCCCCAGCCTGCGTGACCCAAATGGTTTCGTCTACGGCCACCACGTCGCCGTTGGCGCAATGCAGTTGACCGGCATCAACTTGGGTCACTTGGCCATTGACATGAACGGTGACACCGCGCGCAGCAAGCACCAGTGCAAACCGCTTGCGCACCCGCGCGTTGTGCGTGGGCAAGATGCAGGGGTCGGCGCTGAAGAGATGAAATTGAAGTGACTGGGGGTCACGTCCCATGTCTTTAAGTTCACGGTGCAACCGGTGCTGCATGGCCAGCAGCAGCTCCACACCGCCAGCGCCAGCACCCACCACAGCAATGCGCAGCGGGCCTTGGGTGTGTTGCTGCACCCGTGCTAACAGCGCCAACCAGCGCTGGTTGAACTGGTAAATCGGCTTCACCGCAACCGCGTGCTGCTCAGCACCTGCGACGCCGCCAAGCTGCGGCGTTGAGCCAATGTTGATAGACAACCGGTCATAAGGTACTGGCGGTCGATTGGCGCACAACACGTGTTTGGTATGACGGTCTATGCCAACCACGGTATCGCGGTACAGCCGCGCACCAGCAAAAACGGCCAACTTACCCAAGTCAATGTGCACGTCGTCATAGCTGTAATGGCCGGCCACATAGCCTGGCAGCATGCCAGAGTAAGGCGTGTGCACGTCGGTGCAAATTAAGGTCAAACGCACGCCAGGCATGGGTTGCATGGCAAAGCGTTTGAGTACGCCCACATGGCTGTGGCCGCCACCCACCAAAACGATATCGCGGGCTATTGGCTGACTGGGTGTTTGCATGCGTTGTAAGGCTTTTTGGAATTGTCTTGCAGCTCGTCTAAGAGATGCAGCAGCGCTGCTCTTTCAGCTTGTTGGGCGAACAGCGGCGCACGCACCCCGCATTGAATGTGTAATTGGCTGTACAGCGGGTCAAAGTCACGGTTGTGGCAGCGGCGCAGAAGTTGCGCAAGTTGCGGCGCATCATCCCAGTCAAAGTAACCCAAATAATCAGCGCCCAGCATACCCACATTGCCAGCGACGCGCGAAGCTAACACCGGTGTGCCAGAGCGCACAGCCTCCATCAGCACGTGCGCTCCGCCTTCCATGGCACTGGTATGAACCAGCACATGGGCTTGCTGGATACGACGGCGGGTTTGGGCATGCGTCAGGGCCCCAAGCCAACGGTAGTTCGGGCATTGACCGGCCGTTGTTTGGGCTTGCTCGCCCAAAGCAACATCCAGCGCAGCACCTATATGGTCAATACAAATAGTGTCATTTGGCGCAAGCAGCTGCGCTGCATTGAAAAGCGTTTGCGGTGACTTCTCTTCGCGCAAGTGCCCGACCATGAGGGCGCGCAAGTGGCGGCTGGTTTTAAGCAGCGTCTGGCGGGCACTGGTAGACTGAAAAATGACGCGGGCTTTCTTGCGCAGCGCTGGCGGCAAAGCCGCGGCACCGAGCTCTTGGAGAACCACCAAGCACTGGGCCACATGCAGAGAACTTTGCGCGGCTTCATCACTGTGAATGTCACGGTACAAGTCTGTGCCAGTCAGCACCACAGCCAACGCAGGTGACTGGGTCTGCTCTGAGCGCATGCGAGACCAAGCGGCAATGGCAGCAGCAGATTTGCGCGCATGCAAAGCCAGCATGGCGACATCAGCGCCAGCCTCGGGCCCGTCAGGCCAATGCGACGCAATGCGCACCTGATAACGCGGATGTAACAATTGTTGCCAGCGCCTCGCTGTTTGCCAATTGCCATTGTTGGCATCGGCTAGGGCTGGACTGATAATGACAACCTGTTGTTTCATAACTTGGGCTGATTATGTCACTCACACCAATGCCCCTCCGTGTTTCATGGCAGCCTGCCGTTCAAGCCCGCACGTCTAATGCGACCACATTGGGGGGGTTGCTGGGCGCCAGCCGGTCGCGCACGCTGGCTCTCATAGACTGCTTTGATGCCGCGCTAGGTACCGACATTGGGGTGCCCTTGCACCCACATTACAACCCACCCATTTGGGAACTGGGCCACGTAGGCTGGTTCCAAAACCACTGGATACGACGCAACGCACAACGCGCAAACGGTACGCGCTACGACCCTGCGCTCGCCATGGCTCAGCGTGCAGTAATTGCGCACGGTGCACAGGCCGATGCCGATGCAGATGCCCTGTACGACTCCAGCCTTGTGGGCCACACCAGCCGTTGGGACTTGCCACTGCCAAGCCTAGCGCAGACACGCCAACAGTTGAACGCGGGGCTACAACACACACTTGAATTGCTGGCGCAATGCCCACATGGCGATGACGCTTTGTATTTTTACCGCTTGGCGCTGTTCCATGAAGACATGCACAGCGAGGCGGCAGTGAACACCGCGCAAGCGCTGGGCATACCGATTGACCCGTCACTTGTAACGGCAGCCCAACACGCCCGTCCACACCAAGCCTTGCAGTTGCATCTCCCTGCTTGCCGCTGGCAACTGGGCAACACGCAGCCAGGATTCTCGTTTGACAACGAACTTGGCGGCCACGACGTTGTGTTGCCCAGCTTCAAGATCGACACACAAGCCGTCAACTGGGACAAGTTTCTGCCATTCATTGAGGACGGTGGCTACGCCAACCCCATGTGGTGGTCTGAAGTGGGCTGGCAATGGCGCACCACGCATGCACACGCCATGCCACGTTACCTACGCAACGCAGGGCTGGGCGGTGGGTGGCAATGCCAGCGCTTTGGCCAATGGCATGCCTTGGACAGACAGGCCAGCGCAACACACCTCAACTTGTTTGAAGTTCAGGCATGGTGCCTGTGGGCGGGGGTGCAGTTGCCCACAGAGGCGCAGTGGGAATGCGCCGCTGTGACTCAACCGGATTTTGTTTGGGGCAACGTGTGGGAATGGACTGCCAGCAAGTTTGAGCCTTACCCCGGGTTTGTGTCTCACCCTTACCAAGACTATTCACAACCGTGGTTTAACAGCCGCCAGGTATTGCGAGGCGCCAGCCTAGCCACCACCGAACGCATGGCACACCCGCTGTACCGCAACTTTTTTGAACCAGATCGGAATGACTTGCTCACAGGTTTTCGCACCTTTTTACCAGCTTAAGCTTGCGCCCACATCACTGCGAAACGGCCCTGTTCTGGCGTGTCTGCATCGGTCCACACCGTCGGCACACTGAAGCCAGCCTCTTGCAACAAGGCACTGAACCCTGCCACGGTCCATTTGTACGAGTTCTCGGTATGCACGCACTCGCCTTGCGCAAAGTGACGTTCTCCACCTGACCATTGCACACGCAGCGCTCGACGGGCTTGCACATGCATTTCCACGCGAGACAATTCGCTGTTAAAACGCGCCAAGTGGCTCCAGTCGGGCAGCAGAAAATCGCTGCCACACAAGCGGTTGACGTGTACCAACAGGTTGCGGTTGAACGCAGCAGTCACGCCCAGTGCATCGTCGTAGGCTGCCTCCAACTCAACAGCGTCTTTGAGCAAATCGACACCAATGAGCAACCCGCTACCCGACGACTGGGCACAGACGGCATACACCTGACGCAGGAAAGCAAGTGCTTGGTCAGGCGTGAAATTACCAATGCTAGAGCCCGGATAGAAAAATACCTTAGGCCCGTCATCTGGGGCCCCAACTTCAGCGGGCAGCGCCAGTGTGTGTGAAAAGTCTTGGCCCACCCCCAACATGTCCAGAGTTGGATAGCGACGCTGCAACTGGTCCAATGCCTCGCGCAGGTAATCAACCGATATGTCCACCGCCACGTAACGGCGAGGCAACAAGCTATCAAACAACCTCGCAGCCTTGGCGCAATTGCCCGCACCTAGATCGATCAACGTGGCGTGGGATGGCACGCTGCGTGCAATGGCGTGTCCATGCACCCGCACTATGTCTGCCTCGGTGCGTGTCGGGTAGTACTCTGGCAATTCGGTGATGGCATCAAACAGCCGAGAACCCAGCGCGTCATACAAAAACTTGGGCGCAATCCAAGCTGCCCCAGCCTGCCCGTTGTGGGTCAGGCCGCGCAACAACTCTTGGCGAACGGACGCCGCTTGCGGCTGGTACAACTGGACGAAAAAAGGGGTTTTCATAGGCAACTTATGTGGGCTAAGGCAAATCATAACGCCTGACCAAATGTGCAGGGGTAAACGATCTGCGTTGTAATGTCAGGTTGTTTGTATGTCCAAACACATGTTTAACCCAAGCCACCACCCCTATGTCTCTTCTGTCCAATAAGCCTTCACTGAAGTCAATCCTCGCCAGCACAGCGCTGTGCGTGCTGGGCTTCATGACGTCGTCATTACACGCCCAGCAGGTATTTAAAATAACGGCCATTCCCGACGAGTCCCCCACTGAACTGGCACGCAAAGCGGCGCCACCGATCAGTTACACCTTGTACCGATGGGAAAACAACATCCGTGCGGCCACCGTGCTGGGTGTCGTGGGCGCCGGGGGCTTGGGCCAAATGCTGTCGTTCCACTTGAGCTTGTTCCACATGCCAGAAACCAGCACCGTGCTGGTGGCCATGGTGCTGCTCGTGGTCATGGTCGATGGCCTCAGTTACGCCAGCCGCCGGGCATTGACAACCTAATGACAACAGGCGGCTCGAACTACACGATGGCGTCTTGACCACATCAACGAACAAACGAATCAAGAAGTGAGCTGTTGACGCATAAAGGCTTAACGGCTTAACGGCTTGTGCCACGTTGCAACAACCAATCATGCTTGTAAACACGGCACGTATGAGATGTGGGTTGTTGCGGCACACAGGCCGTCGGTTACAAGGCCACCTTGGCCCGCGCCGCGTGCAATTTTTTGAAACTGTCGATGTGGCGCTGGTGTCTGTCTAGGCCGTCTAGATGCATGCCCGTTGGTGTTAAACCAAAAAACCGCACTGTGCCATCCACTGAACCCATCACCGCATCCATCTGCGGATTGCCAAACATGCGGCGAAAATTAACCATGTAGTCGGCCAGTTCTAGCTCGTCATCCAACAATACCTCCAGCACCACATTCAAAGCTTGGTAAAACAGCTTTCTCGCCACCGTGTTGTCGTTGTACTGCAAGAAGGCCCCCACCAACTCGTGTGTGGCCTCAGTGTGCTGCAACGCAAGGTGAATCAACAGCTTCAACTCCAAAACTGTCAACTGTCCCCAGACTGTGTTGTCATCAAACTCAATACCAATCAACGTGGCGATGTCGCTGTGATCATCCAGCTCATTGTTGTGCAAACGCTCAAGCAACGCCTCCAGCTGCACGTTGTCAAGCTGGTGCACATTCAAAATATCGGCGCGGAACAACAGGGCTTTGTTGGTGTTGTCCCAGATTAAATCCTCTACCGGGTAAATTTCCGAATAACTGGGCACTAGGATTCGGCAAGCCGTGGCGCCCAGTTGGTCATACACCGCCGTGTACACCTCCTTGCCCATGTCTTTAAGAATGCCCAACAAGGTCGCCGCCTCCTCGGTGTTGGCGTTTTCGCCATGCCCAGAAAAGTCCCACTTGACGAATTCAAAATCTGCCTTGGCACTGAAAAAACGCCACGACACCACACCACTTGAATCAATGAAATGCTCCACAAAGTTGTTGGGCTCTGTGACTGCGTTGCTGATAAAAGTGGGCTGAGGCAAATCATTCAAACCTTCAAAACTCCGCCCCTGCAGCAATTCCGTCAGGCTGCGCTCCAGCGCCACTTCCAAGCGTGGATGCGCACCGAACGATGCAAAGACACCGCCTGTGTGCGGGTTCATCAACGTGACACACATCACTGGGTACTCACCTCCGAGGGAGGCGTCTTTCACCAGCACCGGAAAGCCCTGCTTTTCCAGACCCTGAATGCCGGCCAAAATACTGGGGTACTGTGCCAGCACCTCGTGCGGCACATCAGGCAAGGCAATTTCACCCTCTAGGATGTCGCGTTTAACCGCCCGCTCAAAAATCTCAGACAGACATTGCACCTGTGCCTCTGCCAACGTATTGCCAGCACTCATGCCGTTGCTGGCGAAAAGATTTTCAATCAAGTTAGACGGGAAATACACAACCGCGCCATCCGACTGCCGCACAAAGGGCAACGAACAAATACCGCGCTGAACATTGCCAGAGTTGGTGTCAATCAGATGCGCGCCACGCAACTCACCATCAGGGTTGTAAATACCAACACAGTAGTCGTCTAAGATCCCAACCGGCAGCGCATCGTCTGCACCAGGTTGAAACCAACGCTCGTTGGGGTAATGTACAAAGGCGGCATTGGCCATGTCCTCACCCCAGAACGAGCCCGCATAGAAGTGGTTGCAACTCAGCCGCTCTATGTACTCCCCCAAAGCAGAGGCCAAAGCGCCTTCCTTGGTGGCTCCCTTGCCATTGGTAAAACACATGGGTGAGTGCGCATCACGAATATGGAGCGACCACACATTGGGAATAATGTTGCGCCACGAAGCTATTTCAATCTTGATGCCCAGCCCCGCCAACAACCCCGACATGTTGGCGATGGTTTGCTCCAACGGCAAGTCCTTTCCCACCACATAGGTGTTGACATCAGACACAGCGTTGCCCGCCAGCAATGCCTGCGCGTCGGCGTCCAAACTCTCAACGTCTTCAACAATAAATTCGGGACCAGCTTGCACCACTTTTTTGACAGTACAACGGTCTATAGATCGCACAATACCTTGACGGTCTTTGGCTGAAATGTCTTCAGGTAACTCAACCTGAATCTTGAAAATCTGCTGGTAGCGGTTGTCCGGATCAACAATATTGTTTTGTGACAACCGGATATTTTCGGTGGGAATGTGGCGGTTGTCACAGTACAACTTCACAAAATAAGCAGCACACAAGGCCGATGATGCTAGGAAGTA
>CALBWZ010000160.1 GCA_937893415.1 uncultured Comamonadaceae bacterium
ACAAGATGCAGGTGGGTAGGCTGGCTGCACGTATCTTTAGGTGACGGCCTGGGTCAGTCGGTTTGATATGGACGCGCCACTCGACTTCAGCTGCGCGAATGCGGGTAATACAACCAGAGTTCTCCAGGCGCTTGAGCCGCGGTGTGAGCGTGCCAGAGTCAAGGTACAGTCGCCACTCAAGTTGAGACACCACCTGGCCGTCTTTCTCCGATAGCGACAGCATGGCAAGGCAGTGCGGTTACGTTAAACCAAGCTCCTCAAGCAGTGGTTTATAAATCTTGGTCATGCCCAGTGAGGCGGCGTACAAAGCAAAAACACAGCTGGTTGTCCAGCTTGAGAATGTCATCAGATGTGTGTGCCATGCCTCAATTGCATTGCACAATTAAATTGTGTGCAATTTATACAGGCGCTGATGAAGTGTCGCTACAACATGCTGAGGGCATGGGTCACACGACGTATGTCTGCTTGCCGTGAACAGCACTGACTCAGTCACGAAACAAGCCGCACAACCCATCCGCACAACCCAGCCACACATGGTCTGGCCAGACACTTATTCAGTAGGCAATTAGGAAGCTTATCGGGCCTATACCTGTTTCAACAAATTGATTGAACCGTCATACATTTCAGAATCACCACAGCGTTGATAACAACCGACCTAGACGGGTGTTCAGCTGCTGTTGTGTTGCGCCAGCTGGTGCAGGGCGGCGGCCACAATACTGGCCGCATCCACCTTGAAAAATGCACGCAAAGCAGCCCTTGTATCGCTGCGGCCAAAGCCGTCCGTACCCAGCGTTTGGTAGCGTCGTCTAGCCGGTATGAAAGCACGGATGCTTTCGGGTACGGCACGTACGTAGTCCGTGGCCGCGATGATGGGTCCTTCGCTGGCATGGAGTTGCTGGGTGATAAAAGCATCGGTGTCGGCACTGTTTAGTGTTGCTGCACCGTCGCGTGCCAACTCACTCCAACTCGTGACACTAAAAATGGTGACATCAATAGCCATTTCAGCCAACTGTTGGCCGGCTTGGATGACCTCGTTCAAAATGGCTCCAGAGCCCATCAAGGTCACATTACTTGCCCGTTGCAAGGGTTTGGTTGTGGGTACTTCAGACGGATTCATCGCCTTATTTTTTCTCTGATGGTGCTTGTACTTGTAGCACCCACGAATGATGTCCAACTCACTGCCTGGTAACAAGTCTGGCTGGGCATAGTTCTCGTTCATCACCGTGATGTAATAAAAAACGTCTTGCTGTTCCACCATCATTTCGCGCATGCCACGGTCCATGATGACCGCCAATTCGCAAGCAAAGGCAGGGTCATAGGCTTTGCAATTGGGGATGGTGGCCGCCACCAAATGACTGGTGCCGTCTTGGTGCTGCAGGCCCTCACCGCCGAGTGTGGTGCGCCCAGATGTAGCACCCAGTAAAAAACCACGTGCGCGTTGGTCAGCCGCAGCCCAAATCTGGTCGCCCACACGCTGAAATCCGAACATGGAGTAGTAGATATAAAAGGGCAGCATGGCAAGGCCATGGACGCTGTAGCTGGTGGCCGCTGCGGTCCAGCTTGCCATTGCACCGGCCTCGCTGATGCCTTCTTCCAGTATTTGCCCATCCATTGCTTCGCGGTAGCTGAGCACCGAACCGATGTCTTCCGGCGCATAGCGCTGACCCACGCTTGAGTAGATGCCCACTTGTTTGAACAAGTTGGCCATGCCAAATGTGCGCGCTTCGTCGGCCACGATGGGAACGATTCTGGGTCCCAGTTCTGAATTTTTTAACAGCCCACCCAACATGCGGACAAAGGCCATGGTGGTACTCATTTCTTTGCCGTTGGGCTGCAAAGCAAAGCCTGCAAACGTTGACAAGGCGGGTATGGGAATGACGTTAGCCGTGGTGTCGCGTCGCGGTAGATAGCCACCCAAGTCTTGACGCTTGGCGTGCAGATACTGCATCTCGGGGCTGTCTGGTGCAGGTTTGTAAAAATCAAGGTGTTTGGCTTGCTCGTCACTCAAGGGCAGGTCAAAGCGGTTCCTGAAATCGATCAGGTCGGCCTCCTCAAACTTTTTCTGTGAGTGGGTCGTCATCTTGCCCTGCCCAGCACGTCCCATGCCATAGCCTTTTTTGGTGTGCGCGAGGATGACTGTGGGTTGACCTGTGTGTGCTGCCGCTGCGGTAAAAGCGGCATGGATTTTCACAAAGTCGTGACCGCCGCGTTTGAGTCTGTCAATTTGCTCATCGGTCATGCCTTGCGCTAACCGCGCCAGCTCAGGGTTCTGACCGAAAAAATTATCGCGGTTGAAGCGCCCATCATTGGCGGCAAATGTTTGCATTTGACCGTCGACTGTATGGGCAAACGCCTTGGCCAACGCACGACCACCATCACGCGCAAACAAGTCGTCCCAATCGCTGCCCCATATCAGTTTAATGACGTTCCAACCAGCACCTGTAAACAGCTTTTCCAGCTCGTCAATGATGCGGCCATTGCCGCGCACTGGGCCGTCTAGCCGCTGTAAATTGCAGTTAACCACCCAGACCATGTTGTCAAGGCCCTCGCGCGCAGCCAACGTCAGTGCACTCATCGATTCAGGCTCATCCATCTCACCATCACCAAACACCCCCCACACCTTGCGTGCGCTGCAATCTAGCAGCCGCCTATGCGTGAGGTAGCGCATAAAGCGTGCATGGTAAATAGAGCTGATAGGACCAATGCCCATAGAGCCTGTGGGGAACTGCCAAAAATCAGGCATGAGGTAAGGGTGCGGGTAGCTGCACAGCCCGCGCGCATGGTGGCCAGGGGCAGTGAGTTCTTGGCGGTAAAAGCGCAGATCGTCTTCTGCTAAACGGCCCTCGAGAAATGCCCGCGCATACACGCCCGGTGCGCTGTGGGCTTGAAAAAATACCAAGTCTCCGCGATGCTGGTTGTTGCCAAGGCCTTCTCGTGCCTTGAAAAAATGGTTAAACCCAGTTTCAAACAAATCTGCTGCGCTGGCGTAACTGGCAATGTGTCCTCCCAACTCGCTAGAGCCCCCCGACTCAGCCTTGTTGGCACGCACCACCATGGCCAGAGCATTCCAGCGTACCAATGCACCAACACGCAACTCAATGGTTAAGTCACCTGGGTACGTGGGTTGTGCGTTCACGTGAATGGTATTGACGTAAGGCGTACACAAGTCGGGCTGCCAGTCAATGTGTTGCGCACGCGCCAAACTGGCCAGTTCATTCAACATGTGTCGTCCGCGTGCGGGACCGTTTGCTGCTACAAGGGCCTCAAAAGCCTCACGCCATTCGCTTGTTTCTTGTGGGTCGGGGTCACCCGCAGTGTCAACTGTTTGCTCGGTATCGCGCAGGTGGTGGTGTGATGTGGAGTCATTCATGATGGTTCCACTGTACTAAAAAGCAAGCAATATGAGCTGCTTTAGTACCGTGTCAAACAGGAATATTTCGGCATAAAATGCTGAAAATAAGAACTTATAACAATTATGCAGCTTGATAAAATTGATTTAGCGATTCTTTCAGAGCTTCAACGCGACGGCTCGCTGTCCAACGTCGAACTGGCCCGACGTGTGCATTTAAGCCCTTCGCCTTGTTTGGCGCGCGTCAAGGCACTGGAAACGGCACAGGTGATTGACCGCTACGTGGCGATTGCCAACGCTGCTGCCCTTGGCC